>USJI01000165.1 GCA_900554975.1 uncultured Ruminococcus sp.
TTTGAAAGGAGTCTGTTATGGGACTTATTAAAGCAGCATTAGGTTCAGTGGGCGGAACACTTGCCGATCAGTGGAAAGAATATTTCTGCTGTGATTCAATTCCGAATGATGTTCTGGCTCTTAAAGGACAGAAAAAAACAAGTAAGCGTTCATCAAATACAAAGGGCAGCGACAATATTATCACTAACGGAAGCGGTATTGTTGTTTCTGACGGACAGTGTATGATAATTGTTGACAAGGGACGAATTGTTGAAGTTTGTGCTGAGCCGGGCGAATATACATATGATATGTCAACAGAACCAAGTATTTTTTCCGGCGGACTTGGCAGCGGAATAAAAGAAACATTCAAAACTATCGGAAAGCGTTTTGCATACGGTGGCGAAGCGGCAAATGACCAGAGGGTTTATTACTTCAACACAAAGGAACTGGTTGACAACAAGTTCGGAACACCGAATCCGGTGCCGTTTCGTGTAGTTGACAGAAATATTGGTCTTGATATAGATATTTCTGTAAGATGTAACGGCGTATTCTCATATAAGATTTCTGATCCGCTTCTTTTCTATACCAATGTATGCGGAAATGTTCAGGCTGAATATACCAGAGAAGAAATTGACAGACAGCTCAAATCTGAATTTTTAAGTGCACTTCAGCCTGCATTTGCAAAACTTTCCGAACAGGGAATCCGTTACAGTGCACTTCCGGGACACACTATGGAATTTTCAGATGCAATGAACGAAGTGCTTTCAAAGAAGTGGTCTGAACTTCGCGGACTTTCAATTGTTTCTGTTGCTATCAATTCCATTACTGCGCCAAAAGAAGACGAAGATATGATAAAACAGGCTCAGCGTACTGCCATGATGCGTGACCCTAATATGGCGGCAGCTACTCTTGTCGGAGCTCAGGCAGATGCTATGAAAACTGCGGCAGGAAACAGTGCGGGAGCTATGACAGGATTTATGGGAATGGGTATGGCTTCACAGTCCGGCGGAATGAATGCCCAGAACCTTTTTGCTATGGGACAGCAGCAGGCGGCTCAGCAGGCACAAGTGCAACAGCCAGCACAGGCTCAGAACGGATGGACCTGTTCATGCGGAGCTGTAAATACAGGCAGGGTCTGTACTGAATGCGGAAAATCAAAACCAGAACCACAGGGAAACTGGAAATGCTCATGCGGAGCTGTGAACACAGGCAAGTTCTGTACAGAATGCGGAGGTGCAAAACCGGCTGAAGCTGACGGATGGACCTGTTCATGCGGAGCTGTAAACAAGGGTAAGTTCTGCACAGAATGCGGAAAGGCAAAACCGGCAGGAGCACCTCTTTACAAATGCGACAAATGCGGCTGGGAACCTGAAGACCCGACACATCCGCCTAAATTCTGTCCTCAGTGTGCAGACCCTTTTGATGAAAACGACAAAGTATAATTACAAATACAGCGAGGTATAAAATGTCAACTATTCTTGAATATAAATGCCCGTGCTGCGGCGGTGCGGTAAATTTTGACAGCGGACAGCAGAAAATGGTCTGCCCGTATTGTGATACCGAATTTGATATTGAAGTCCTGAAAAAAAGTCAGCAGGAAGATAATGATGCTAAAAAGCCTGAACAGCATGAATGGGAATCAGACGTTGATAATCAGTGGAGCACTCAGGAACTTGAAGGAATGAAAGTTTATGTCTGCCAGTCATGCGGCGGTGAACTTATTGCTGATGAAAATGCCGGTGCAATGAAATGTCCTTACTGTGATAATCCGGTAATTATGAAGTCAAGTTTTTCCGGTGACCTTCGTCCGAATTATATAATTCCTTTCAAGCTTGACAAAAAGGCTGCAAAGGCAGCTCTGTATAGACATCTGAAGGGAAAGCCTCTGCTTCCGAAAGTCTTTAAGAGCCAGAATCATATTGATGAAATAAAGGGCGTTTATGTACCGTTCTGGCTGTTTGACTGTGATACGTCTTCACGTAATAAATACAAGGCTACAAAAATACGAAGATGGAGTGACAAAAACTACGATTATACAGAAATATCATATTTTGATATTTATCGTGACGGTGATCTGGGATTTAAATATGTGCCGGTAGACGGTTCTGAAAAAATGCCTGACGATCTTATGGAATCCATTGAGCCTTTTGATTATTCAAAATGCGTGGATTTTGACACAGCATATCTTGCAGGCTATATGGCAGATAAATATGACGTTGACCGTGACAGCAGTATCGAGAGAGCAAATGAAAGAATAAAGAACAGTACGGCTGATGCTTTCAGAAAAACAGTTCATGGTTATTCAACAGTTACAACTAATTATTCAGTAGTGGATTTTTCAAACAATAAATCACATTATGCTCTGCTCCCGGTGTGGATTTTGAATACCACATGGAAGAATGAGAAGTATCTGTTTGCGATGAATGGTCAGTCCGGAAAATTTGTGGGTAATCTTCCGACAGACCGGAAACTCTTCTGGACATGGTTTTTCGGAACATTCGGAATCGTAAGTGTGATAGCAATAATACTGATGTTTTTGTTGGGGTAATTTATTATGAAAAAAATACTGTACTTTTTCCTTGCAGGCCTGCTTTGCCTTTCACTTTCACTTTCACTTTCTGTTTCAGCTGACCTGAATGATCCTGATCTGCCAAGAGTTGTAGATGAAGCTGATCTTATGTCTGACGGAAATGAAAGTGATCTTGCAGACAGGATTGAAAAAATTAAAAATAAATATGATTATGATATAGTTATACTTACTGTTGATTCGCTTGACGGTTCTACTCCTGTGGAATTTGCTGATGATTACTATGACTATAACGGATATGGTGCAGGGGATGATAAAAGCGGAATGCTTTTCCTCCTCAGCATGGAAGAACGTGACTGGTACATCTCAACCTGCGGATATGGAATAACAGCATTTACTGATTACGGAATAGACCTTATTGGTGATAAGGTTGTAAGTAATTTCAGCGATGGAAATTACTATGACGGATTCAGTGAGTTCCTTGACCTTGCAGATGAATTTCTTGAAGAAGCATCAAACGGAACGCCATATGACGTGGATAACAGCTATAAAAGCACATCTACATATGTAGTATATGTTCTTATAGGTCTTGGAATAGGAATCATTGCAGGATTTGCTGTTGCGTTTACTATGAAGGCACAGATGAAATCTGTAAGACCGCAGAACAATGCGGATTCTTACATACTCAAAGATACATTCAAAGTCAGAAATTCCAATGATGTATTTCTTTATAAAAATGTGTCCAAAACCAAACGTGAAACTTCTTCCGGTTCATCAAGCGGCGGAAGCAGTACACATACAAGTTCTTCCGGAACAACTCATGGCGGAGGCGGAGGAAAATTCTGATAACCGCTGTATAAAGATAAAAGCGTATGTTCATTATGAGCATACGCTTGTTTTTATTTATCCGGATGTTTGAATTTATTCTGGTTTCTCCATTCTCTCGGAGAAACACCATATATATTTTTAAATGCCCTTGAAAAATGGAGGGAGTTGTTATAGCCGACGGCATTTCCTATATCGCTGACTGAAAGAAGGGTAAGTGTCAGCAGTTCAGCGGCTTTTGCCATACGATAGTTCAGAAGAAATTCCTGAGGAGTTTTTCCCATTGCGGCTTTGAAAATTTTGCCGAAGTATGTTCTGTTGAGACCACAGACATCAGCTATATCTTCAACGGAAATATTGTTCTGAAAATTATGTTCAATAAATTCAAGTGCTTCATGAATATAGAAATCACGGAGTGTACTCCCGCTCGTAACCTGCAAAGCTGCCATTGAACGCATAAGATAATCCAGAAAAAGATAAAGATGACCGACAAGATGAAACGGCGAAGAATCCGGATTTTCT
>USJI01000166.1 GCA_900554975.1 uncultured Ruminococcus sp.
ATAATAGTTCTTACCGTCCTCATTCTGTAAAGGCTGTTCTTTTTCAGCAAACTCCACATCCTTTTTCAGCTTGTCAATATAAGTCTCCTTAACCGACTTTTCCCGTGGAAGTATGGTATATGCTTTATCCTGAACAGCGTATTTCTGGGAAAGGAAAGAGGACTTTAATACATTAAGCTTGGTTATTTCGGTTTCAAGATCAATTTTCTCCTTGATAAGGGGATTGCCTGCGCAGAGGGCCTTTACTTCTGCATAATCAAGCGCAATTTCGTCCACGTCCTCGCAGGAACGAACCGGAGACTTATCGGTCATAATCTGACTGATAAACTTCTGCTTGTTCTCAAGCATCTGATATAGGTAAGCATCGAATGTCTTGTCGGTCGTGTAGCGATAAATATCAACTTTAGTGTTAGTGTTGCCCTGCCGGATAATTCGTCCGTGTCGCTGTTCCATATCCGATGGGCGCATCGGTGCATCGAGGTCGTGCAGAGCTATCATTCGCTCCTGTGCATTCATTCCCGCACCGCATTTCTGCGTAGAGCCTATCATTACACGGATTTCGCCCTTATTCATCTTTGCAAAAAGCTTTTGCTTTTCTTCGGTTGTATCCGCATCGTGGATAAAAGCTATTTCCTTTTCTGGAATGCCTTTCGCCACAAGCTTTTGCTTGATATCATCATAAACACAGAATTTACGCTCAGATTCAAAGGTTTCGGTTGGAGAATGATGCAGCTTTGTCCACATCTCCTCAGGAATTTCTGAAATTTTTCCGTTTGAAGCCATTACAGCACTATTGCTGGCAGTCATTGTGTCATAATCTACAGTATGGAGCATTATGATATCTCCATCAAATACGCCTCCTGCTTTGAAATTCTTAGGTGGTTTACTGCCGGTAAGCTTTTTGAAAATCTTATCAGCCGTATCTTTCTGACCGAGCTTTGCGCTGTAAACGGGTGCATATTCGCCTTTAGTGTCCTTACGATACAGCGTGTATGTATTTTCATTAACAGCAGCCTGTGGTGTTGCAAGGTCGCAGAATATGAGCTGAGTGCTTTTCTTTTCAGCCGTCTGCTTCCAAATATCAAAAACATTGTTTATGCACACATTTACCTTAGAATTTGGGTCATCAGGCAGTGATGGATTCATACACCTTTGGTCAAGTCCTATCTTTCTGCCGTCAACAGTAAGCTTGCACATATTATCCTCGGTAGGATCCACTGCTCCTGCACGGATAAGCTTTGCACGTTCCCCAAGGTTCTTTATCATCTTTGCCTGCATCTTTGTTGCAGGAACATTGATATTGTGCATTTCAAAATCAGGTCTGTCAAGATTCAATGTTGCTGCCGTTTTTATATCAGCGCATTCCTTGAATATGTTCATCAGTTCGGGCAGATTTTGGAATTTGGCAAAACGTGTTTTCATCTGATACTTGCCGTTTGCTTCGGGTGACAGTTCCATTGATGTGGTTGTTTCACCGAAAATAGATGCCCAACGGTCAAAACTGTTTATTCCAAGCTCCCTGAGCTTATCAGCCTGTAAGTACCGCATAAGTGTGTACATTTCGGACATTGAGTTACTTATAGGCGTGCCACTGGCAAAAATTACGCCCTTGCCGCCTGTCACTTCGTCAAGATATCGGCACTTCATCAGAAGCTGCATAGATCTGCCCGAACCGCCGCTGCCTATGCCTGATACATTCTGCATTTTTGTAGGAGTATCGAGGTTTTTGTATGCTTGGGATTCATCGACAAAGATTTTGTCGATACCGAGCTGCTCAAAGCAAAGCATATCTTCTTTAGGCGTTTTTTCAAGGAGCTTTTGGATTTTATCTGTATAAGATTTTATAGCACGTTCTACTTGCTTTACGGAATATGATCCTTTATTTGATGTTGCACTGATTTCATCAAGTGCCGCTTCAAGCTTATCTACTTCGCTGTAAAGTGTCTCAAGCTCTCGTTCACGGGATAGATGTATCATATCAAATTGAGAATGCCCGATTATCACAGCATCCCAGTCCCCTGTTGCAATTTTTGCAAAAAGATCTCTTCGATTTTCTGGCTTGAAGTCTTTCTCCGTTGCCACAAGTACGTTTGAATTTGGGTAAAGAGTGCGGAAAGCATCGCCCCACTGTTCTGTAAGTGCATTTGGAGCAGTTATAAGTGGTTTGCTGTGAAGTCCGAGTCTCTTGCCCTCCATTGCTATAGCAACCATTTCAAATGTCTTGCCGGCACCGACCTCGTGGGCAATGAGAGTATTTCCATTGCTGTAAAGGCTGCGTGCAACTGCATTTTTCTGATGGGGTTTAAGAGCTATATTTGAGTTCATTCCAGCAAAGTTCAGGTGTGAGCCATCATATTCTCTGAGCCTTACGGAATTGAATTTTTCATTATAGAGGTTGGTAAGTTTTTCTCTACGTTCAGGGGTTGCAAAAATCCAATCCTTAAATTTCTTTTTCAGCTCGTCCTGTTTAGACTGAACTACCATTGTTTTATCCTGATTTACAGCTAAAACATATCGGCCCTTTTCATCTTTGATTTCAATGCCATTTTCATCTTTTACACGTTCTCTGATTTCTGCCTTTTTCATATTGAGTGACACTTCGATTATTTCATACGCATTCATATCGGAAGTACCGTAAGTCTCAGTGGCAAGAGTATTGCCATAACTATGCTGATAACCTTCGACTTTCCACTTGTCAGTTGCCTCGGAATATATCACCTCAATGCTGTTGCGTGTCTGAAAATCAGGTTTAAGTGTTTCAAGTATAAACTGACGTATATATTCAGGTTCTATCCATGCTGAACCAAGCTTGACAGATATATCAGCAGCTTCTATGCGCTGCGGCATAACAGCTCTGAGGGCTTCAATATTGCGTTCAAGTCCTGCTTCTTCAGCAGCTGCAAGCTTAGCTCTGATATTGCCTGTAAGATATTCATCAGCACTTTCCCAGCGCATATTTTTCTGAGGATTCTGATAAATCTTGTCTCCAAGTTCTGCTACAAGTTCGCTTTCGGATTTGTCGGTAAGCATCGACATATAATCCATATCAACACGCATTTTTTCTGAAAGCGAAAGAATAAGTGCGTCCTGTGCATTATTGCAATGATCTATTACGATCTGCGGATTTATGGTCTTTTTACTGAATATATCAGCTTTTCCAATGAAATTGCCGCTGTTATCAGTTTTTTCGAGACTTTTTATAAGATGATAGCTGTTATCATTTGCAAATGCTTTTTTGTTTTCAGCCTGTCCGATCCGACCAAAACGATCAACGAAATCATCATAATCTTTGCTGAGTTTATTTTGTGCATCAGATATTTTGACCTCATTTTTGCCATTGTAGTTGTTTATCTGTAGGTCAAGAAGCTCGTGAACACCATCTCTAAGCTGTGTCATAGCTTTGATACGGTCGGTATCCTTTGTATCAACAAGCTCCATAGTGTCTCCTGCTTTGTGATAGTACAGCTTATCATCAGAGATCACATAGCTATACTTTGGTGCATCGGGAGGGCAGGATACTGTGTCGGCGTGAGAAGCATTTTCTCGCTCAGCTGATTTTACAGTTTTATTGTACTTGCCCTTAATGTTCTGAATTGCAGCAGCAAGCTGTTCTTTAAGATCTGCGCCATCGAACGGAATACAAGTCGTTCCATTGCCAAACATTTTATTACCTTCTGCCATTTGACCCAGAATCATTTCAGGATGGTCAGCAAAATATTTATTTACGGCAATGCCATTATCAAGGATATCCTTGAAAACCCAATCAGGCGTATTCTGTTCAACGCTTATAGGCTTTTCACGCTTT
>USJI01000167.1 GCA_900554975.1 uncultured Ruminococcus sp.
TATGGATCGTGAGAAATCGGAGAGCATTTTGTTATAGTGCGGAATGTCCTTACCTATCGCTCTTTGTTCCCGATCCTGCCCGTCAAGATATGCTTCGATGTAAGGCGCAAGCACATCATCTCGCTTATCCGGATAACGGAGAAAATCGTTCTGAAAATCATCGTGAGCTATATATGTATGAATCATACAAACCGCACAATCGGCAAGCTGCGTTTCCACTCCATTAAATCTCTGATTCGCTGTATAGTTGCTTTTCATTCTTTACTTCACAACTCCTTTATAAATTGTTATGCTTTGTTTTTTTATGCTTAATTTTATTTTACTGCTTCTGTTCTTCAAGGCTGCTGAAATACATTTCAAGAGCCTTATCAAGTATATCTGCCGCTTCCTGCTTTGTGTATTTTGCAAAGTAATTTTTATACTTTGCTCTGGGAATAGTAATTTTTACATCTTTTTCCTTTGGTTCATCATCGTCGAAATATTCTCCGGTAAGAATCTGTTCAAAGGTTTCTGTTGAGGGGTCAGCGTAGTTGCTGCACACTTCCCGGAACGCCTTTGCCATTCTCATATCAATAACGTCGATTTTATCTTTGACTACAAGAGAAAAAATGCGATTCTGATATATGCCGTCAATATATGAAAGCTCAACAGCCGGGCGAACCTTTATTCTGCCATCATCAACCATTTTTTTGAAATTATCTGTCAGCTCATTGATGCGCAAAAGTCTTGCTGCTGTATTTTTTGATATGCCATATTCTTTGGCGGCTACTTCCATTTTGCTTTTGGGAGCGTTCTCGTCGGCTTCGTGTTCGGATTCAGGTTCCTTTCCGTTTTCAAGGACATACAGCTCTCTTTCGATATCCTTGACTTTTTTTTCATCGAACAGTTCCTGATACCTGATTGAGATTGCAAAAGCCTGCTCCGTTATCTTCAGGTCGTTAAATCCTCTCTGAAGAAGATTTGTCTCAACGACATACATTTCAGCTTCTGCATCGGAAAGCCCGGTCTTTACTATGGCAGGAACACTGTTCTTTCCCGCAAGCTTTGCAGCGTTTACCCTATTGTGTCCTGCAAGGATTTCATATCTTCCGCCGCCGAGAGGTCTGACTATGATTGGAGTGATAACTCCATTCTTCTTTATGCTCTGAACCATATCTTCAAGCCTGTCTCCCTCATAAAGAGTGAATCTGTGATTTCTGTAGGGCATAAGGCGATCTATGTTCAGTTCCTCAATGTTATTTTCACTGCCAAAGTTAAAACCTTCTGCAACGCCAAAGCTGCTTGATAAATTCTTAGCCATTATTATTTCCTCCTGTTTAATCCGATCATTTCCCGTATAAGGTAACATCTGTCTGCCGCAACGCTATTTGCAACAGTTTCAATTGTCGAAAAGTCTGACCTTATTTCAAAATTATTACATATAAAATGTTTGATGTATTCAGGTTCAAGTGTATTTACATCAAAATCTTTGAAATAATCAACACAAGCTTCGTAAATTATACGAGCGTGCTCGCCACTCTCAACTGGTGTTAGAACTTCATCCACCTTAAAATAAACATATGACTTGCAATGGGATTTATCATATTCAAGGTATTTACGCTTGCAAATTTTGTCTTTCTGCATAAAAGCCAAAATGTACTCTGTAAACCTCTGTATCTGCTCTTCGCCTAATGTGCCGCCTTCCGGAAAGCATCTTTCAAGTAACTCTTCATAGAAATCATCGGATTCATTATCAAAGCGTGCGTGATAAACAGTATTATCTCGCTTACTGCTTTTTTCAAGTCTTATATCCATAAGCAATCTTACAAAGTTGCCTATTGATTTGTATTGAAAATACACCTTTTTCATAACTTACCTTCTTTAAGTATTGAGTAACTCCTTTACAAACAATCTGTAATCTTCTGCTGTAGTTGACCTCGGAGCGTACTTTATGAGCATCTTCTTCTGTGCCTGGGCTTCCTGACACTTTGTACTTCTTCTGATAGTTGTATGAAATACCTTTGTATTCATCGCAACAGCGATATCTTCAAGAGCTGCTTTTGTTTCCCTCGAAAGCCGTGTCTGACTATTATACATTGTGAGAAGAAGCCCTGCCACACTAAGCTTTGGGTTCTGCCTCTTTCTCACAGCCTTAATTGTGTCATTGAGAAGTGACAAGCCATTTATAGAGTATCTGTCCGTAAGAACAGGAATGATGACTTCATCTGAACATATAAGACAGTTGAAAAGAACCGAGTTCAGAACGGGAGCAGTGTCAAGAATAACATAGTCGTAATTCTCCACGCTGTCGAGAGCGTCAGTAAGACGATATAAGCCGTTTACGTTGTCTTTCAGCTTTTCATCGGCTTGCCTGAGAAGATAATCTCCTGCCAGAATATCTCCGTTCTCAGTATGCTGTACGGCATCTTCAATGCGTTCATCTTCAAGCAGTACGTCATAGATAGTTGCAACGCCCTCAGACTTTGCTCCGTATGTATCTGTGCTGTTACACTGCGTATCGCAGTCGATAAGAAGGGTATTGTAGCCGTTTTCGTTGAGAATCGAGGCAAGGGCTGTTGCCGTTGTCGTTTTGCCCACGCCGCCCTTCTGGTTTGCTATCGTTATTACTTTCATATTACTCTTCCTCACTTTCTTCTTCCAATTCTGAAATTGCTGACTTGGCTTTGCTGATATCGTTGTATATATCCAGTACAGCTTCATCATAGCTCATATCGTCATAGCTCTTATCCTCTTCTGCTGTTTCATCATCTGCATCAGGAAGCGTGTATATCCACTCTGCGCCTGCATCAGTTTCAGCAGTAGTCTGAGCCGTGGTGATTATGTTGTTCATTTCAGCGAGATCGCACTCATTTTCTGCATTAACATATTCAACAGTATGCTTTGCCATATCAACACAGCGGTCAACATATCCGCTTACCAAGCTCTGGACTAAATCAAGATGTTCATAGATGCTGTTATCATCAACCATAGCCTCAAGCATATCAGGTGCGTGTTCTTCAAGAAACTTTACTCGCAGTTCAGCATATTTGCCATTGATTTTTGCTAATTCAATCTTTTTCATGTTCATGTTTTCTCCTTTCAAAATTGCTTCCGAGTATATTATCTCGTAAAGCGTTGTCAATCCTATCAGCAACCTCTCTGATATCGGATATTTCGTATCTATAAGCATCTACAAGCCTTCCGGTTCGGTTATAATATATCCTTATTTCATCGCCATCCTGCTTGCAGTATTCCGAATAGCTTTCCGGATCAAGCACTTCATCGCACATATCAAGGATTATTAAGTTGCGTTTGCAACATAATTCTACACGATATTTGCTTATGTCAAACACTCTTTTTCCATTGATACCATCATTGATGTTAAGCTCAAAATGGTCATCATATATCTTTACCAGTTCATCTCTCGAAGAAATTATTTCCTCTCCGTCATATTCTTCATCTGAGATATCATAGAAGTCATTGCCAAAGAGATAGTGATAAATTTTATTTACCTCTTTTTTGGTTCTGACAGTGATATGTTTGATTATATATATCATTTAATAACCCCTATCCTGCGCAGATAAGCTTCATGCTCTGCCTTTTCTCTTTTAAGGCGCTCTTCTCTTTCAGCTTTCAGGACTTCTATTTCTTCAAGCTGCTTTTTCTTGTGTGCTGCTACAGCTTCGGGGCTTCCAAGCTTTTCAAGCAGAGCCTGTTCACGCTGTGCTGCAAGTTCCGCCAGACCTTTCCGGCATTTTTCACGCTCAGCTTCCAACTCTTGCGGAGTCATATTGTTCCACTTGCGT
>USJI01000168.1 GCA_900554975.1 uncultured Ruminococcus sp.
TCAGAATAATAAGTTTTAGAATTCGCCAATGGCGAATCGGAGAAAGGACAGAAAATTATGACTACAGAATTATATCTTGAATTTGATGAGGGCAAGTATTCATTGCTTAAAAGAGAAGCATATGACCTTGATTTAAACCTTGAAACATATCTTTCAGAGATGATAGAAGATATGATTTCTTTCAACAAAGACAAAACTGAAGATGAACAGAACATGGAAACCTATAAAGAGCATAAATGGAAAATGCGTGAACCAGAAAGCACAGCTATTGAAAGATTTCAGGAAAGATGGTGGCATTTTATCAGTCAGACAGTCGATGAATACAAATGTATAGATGAAAATGAAGAATATTCTGAATATGAAGATTACCTTCCGAAGAATATGGAAAACTGCATCAAGTATGTTATGGACGAGTGTTCAGAAGTGATAGAAGATGAAATGGAATTTCCGTGCACCGACCTGATAAAGAAAACAGTTCTTGATGCATTTGAGCCTGATAATACTGAAATATCTGAAACGGATATAAATAAGTTGATTAATGTCGAGGTTAATATTTATTTTGAAATACATAATTCATTCCTTTTTGGTGGTAAAGGCTCAATCGGATATACACGAAATCATTTTGATGAATGTAAAAATTTTGACCACAAAAATATAAATGATGAGTTTATAAATCAGCAAATTGAAAGCAATGCGGCTCTTTTCAACGTTGATAAATCCGATATACATATTATTTCCAAGCAAAAATACGATGAAAAAACTTCAGATGAAGATGAAAATGAATAAGATAAAACAGGAGGATTATTATATGGACAATGTAAATAAAATAAAAGTTTTGAAAAGCATTATGTGTGACTTTCAGGAAGATTATGAGAGTGATGTTGATAATCCATGGGTAAAGACTGTAAGTGACAACCATGACAAAGTAGAAGATACTATTGGCACACTTAATAATATTTTCAGAGATGCTATGTATGATGCTCAGAATCTGGGATTTGTACAGGGAATGAGATATGCAATGAATATCATGAATATGGTAGATAAAGGTGAAAACAGGGATAAACTTAATCAGCTGATAGAATTACTTGAAAGCAAAGAATAAGATTTGATTGACAAATATTGTCAAAAGTGATATAATCAATGTAAGTTATGGGAGGTATCTATTATGAAAAATATGAGAATATTTATTATTACAGCTATAATGATGTGCGTTATTGGAATGATTTCAGTTAATGCAGAAGAAAATGAACCTGTTACAGAAGTATCTGAAACTACTGCTGTTACTGAAGTTACTGAAACCTCTACAGAGGAAACCACAGAAACTACAGTTTCAATGCCGGAAGAAACTACCGAAGCCACATTTGAATCACAGACAACCTCCACAGAAATTTCAACAGATGTGACTGAAACAACTGCTGTTACGACCACTGTAACAACCACAGTCACAACAGAAAACATTTTCAAGTATGAATTTTCATATAAGATTGTGAACAATCAGAAAGTTATTGACCACATTGAAATCACCGGAATGCTCAAGGCAGTTTCAGACATTGAAATTCCGGCTGAAATCGAAGGCTATCCGGTTACAGTAATCAGGAACTATGCATTTGAAAATTGTGCATATTTGAAGAATGTTACAATACCTCAGAGTGTTACATTTATAGGTGACTATGCATTCAGCGGCTGTAAAAATCTGAAAAATATAGTACTTCCCGAAAATCTTAATACCATTGGTTACGGAGCTTTTAAAGGCAGCGGAATTGAAAGCATTATCATACCGGACAGTATAACAGAAATTGATGATTTTGCTTTCTGCAATTGCAGTAGCCTTACCAGTATAACATTCTCTGCAAACATGATGAAAATCCCTTACGGAGCATTTGACGGTTGTACAGGACTTAAGGAAATAACAATTCCTGAACAAATCGTAATTATTGATGAATGGGCATTCAACAATTGTTCCGGTCTGAAAAGCGTTACAATAGAGAACAGTGAATGTAACATAGTTAATTCGACATCTATCTGCAACAGCTACACAACACAGGCAAATTACAGCGGTATTATTTACGGACATGATAACTCCACTGCACAGGATTTTGCAAAAGAAAACGGATATAAGTTTGTATCTTCAGACATGGAAAAGTTAAAGGGCGATGCAAATTATGACGGTATTCTTAATGTCAGAGATGCAGCCTGTATAGCACAGAAACTTGCACAGCACAGAGAGTCAGACCTTCCGGACTGGTCAGACTACAACGAAGACGGCACAATCAATGTCAGAGATGCAGCAGCAATAGCAGTTTATCTTGTAAATCAGAGTTCAGCTGATGTAAATGACAAGATACAAAACGGTGATATCGACAGCAAAACATGGAAAGCTCCTAAAAAAGAAGAGTACAATCTGAAAGTTTTTGACGGCTTAAAGAAATATGTTAATGATTATATAGAGTATTATGCTTATGTGGAATACGGAATAAAGAACCTTCTGTACAACGACACCTTAGATGTATGGGACGGATTTGGTTGGGATGCACCTGCTATCTATGTTCCTAATACAGACAGCTATATGGCAAATCATAATGGATTGCTTGATATAGGATGTCATGTATATGAACTTCCGCAGGACTATTTAAAAGACGGTTGGGAATCGTACTTCTATATAGCCAAAGATGAAGCTGAAATGGCTGATTTACTCGCTCGTCATTCTAAAACTGCTTTAGATATGATGGTTAGTGAATGGAAAGCACAAGGTGAAACTGATGAAGAAATATCGGCATACACAGATTTATTTATCACATGGAAACCAGAAGGCGGAGGAAATTACAGTCTTTATATTATGTGGGGACCGTCTATAGAGGATTATCAATAAAATATAAAAAGCATCGCTCAATGCGGTGCTTTTGTTTTTTATTCGCCAATGGCGAATTATTCTGTAAAAAGACAAGTTGTATGCTTACTCAATAGCTAAATGCCGTCATATTGCATAATAAATCTGTGTTTCTTTGTGCAAAACTCCAAAATAAAAAAATGGCGATTTATTTTTGAAAAACTATTGACAATAGTGGGGGTAGTATGCTATAATATATACAGTAAAGGAAAGCAATATATAAGCCGAAAGGCGGAAAGACGAGGTAATATTATGAACGCTACAGTTATTAAACTTACAGAGCAGGCACACATTGAAGGTTACGAAGGTGCAACACTTAGAATCTACAATGCAGCAGGCAAAGAACAGCCTGAAGTTATTTGGGACAACTGGTACGAGGCAAAAGCGAAGGGCGAGGACAATAACGACTATACAGTTTACTGGGCGCTGGAAAAGGAATACAATCCGGAAGATGAGAGCGAAGAAGATAATTGTGATTGGGAGAATCCTGTTATGGTCCTTGACGAGGAGCATAGAGATGTCAAGGACATCGTTGAGATTAAATTTTAATTCAATAATTCAGTTGCCGGAGTTTAGTCACTCCGGCAGCATAATTTATGTTTATAAAGGAGAAGCGTATGGGTAAGACAAGTACAGAATCCAAGCGAAAATATAATAAAGCTAATTATGCATATATTTATATCACAGTACCTAAAGAGCTTAAGGAACAGATAAAACAGCAAGCGATTGATAGAGGATTTAATTCTTTAAATGCTTATATCAGACATCTTATTACCGAAGATTCTAAGCAGCCGAAATGAGGGAGTAAAGTGACAATTATTCCAAATGAAGAATCTAACTTCTTATCAAAAAAATTTCCCGGTATCTGGCACAAAATAGAAAAAGAAGCCATTAAAC
>USJI01000169.1 GCA_900554975.1 uncultured Ruminococcus sp.
CCCAGCATTAATTATTATACCATTTTGCCGCTATATTGTCAATCCATACAGAAAATAAATATTTTTTTAATTATAATGCTGTTTCTGTAATGAAATTTCAAAAAACGTTCATAATATTTATAACCAGAACTTGTTCTCATAAGTTCTGCAAACACAGGAGGATAATTATGAACAAACAAAAATGTGCAGTTATAGGCTGTGGTGCGGTAGGAGCAACAATTGCTTTTGCTCTTACACAGAGAAGTCTTTTTTCTGAGCTTGTGCTGATAGATTCAAATACTTCAAAAGCAGAGGGAGAGGCAATGGATTTAAGCCACGGACTTCCCTTTTCACACCCGATGAAAGTATACGCAGGAGATTACAGTGACATTTCCGACTGTTTTTTAATAATTATAACCGCTGGTACTGCCCAAAAGCCAAACGAAACAAGACTTGATATGGTACACAAGAATGTTGAGATATTCAAAAGTATCATTCCGAATATAACAAAATACAATAATGACGCAATCATACTTGTTGTTTCAAATCCGGTTGATATCCTGACTTACTGCACCATAAAGCTTTCCGGATATCCGAAAAACAGAGTGCTGGGTTCGGGAACTGTTCTTGATACGGCAAGGCTCAAATATCTTCTGAGCGAAAACCTATGCGTAGACAGCAGAAGTATTCATGCGTTTATCATCGGTGAGCATGGCGACAGCGAGCTTGCCGTATGGAGCAGTGCAAACGTTTCAGGCATTGACATTGAAGATTTCCACGGACTTTGTGCAAGCTGTCGTGATGTTTCATTCAACGAAATTTACGAAGACGTAAGGGACAGTGCATATGAGGTCATTGACAGAAAAGGAGCAACCTATTACGGAATTGCCATGGCGGTCATGAGAATTGTTTCATCAATAATCCGTGATGAACATTCAGTTCTGCCTGTTTCATGCTATCTTGACGGACATTATGGTCTGAATAACCTTTGTATAGGTGTTCCGGCAATCGTCGGAAGTTCCGGTATTGAAAAGGTTCTTGATATACCGCTTAGCAAAGACGAAAGCGAAAGGCTGACAAATTCTGTCAGAACCCTGAAAAATGTCATTGGTGAACTGAAAATATAAAAATACCTGCCTGCGTAATGCAGACAGGTATAAAACAAATCGCTTTTATACTTGCAGTCTTGAAGCTATATATTTTGCAATTGCCGCAGCATCCCGTACATTTATTTTTCCGTCACCGTTAAAATCTGATTTCTTCGGGAGCTTGTCCGCACTGCCAAGTGCAAGCATTCGTGCAATATAAGCGGCATCTCTTACATTAAGTATTCCGTCATCATTTGCATCTCCGGGCACCTCATTTTCGTCAATGTCTGCACTGACAGTTACCTTACAGATAAGACTCGTATTTCCGCAAATAGCAAATATTGTCGTACTTCCCTCAGAAACTGCATACACATAACCCTTTTCATCTACAGTTGCCACAGACTTGTCACCTGATACCCAGATTACGCTTCCGGAATAATTATTGACTTTCAGAAGCATCTTGTCTCCGGCAGACATATCCAGTTGAGTTCTGGAAAGAGAAATTGTATCTGTATCGCCTGTTACAGTTTCTGTGCTTTTACTTGTATTTACAGATGATGAAACTGTTGTAGGGGCAGTTTTTGATGTACTGCTTTTTGATGTTGTTTTTACAGTTGTTTTAATTGTTGTTTTTGTTGTTGATGATACCGTAGTAACAACTGTTGTTGTGACATCCGGAATTTCTTCATCAACTGATTCAAGGTCAAACGGATTCAGTGTGTACATTGTAACCTTATCTGAATCAGAAACATACCATCTCACAAGATTATCTGCACAGGTTATTGGTTTACAGTCTGACAATGCAAATTTTGCAGAACCAGCCTTTGAAATCACGTTTCCGTCTGCATTTATTGTCACAAATCTGACCGATGTTTCAGCTGTTTTAGTGTTGTATTCCTCCCACATAACAAGAAACTGTTCATCATTAAGTTTAACAAGATGAGGTGTTCTTGGTGTTATATTCTGAGATTTATCGTATTCTGTCAGCCATATCTGATTTTTATTTTTGAGATTCTTGTCAGTTATTGTCACAAAGATATTTCTTTGTCCGAATGCTGAATAATTCTCAGAATCTGTCATATCAACAGAATTTCCTGTTATAATACAGTTTTCTGATGAAAGTTCAAATCCCCCGACAGAAACACCCGTATCATTTGCACCGTATGCTCCTTCTATGCTGTAAGGCAGAACATACTGTACGTCTGTTATCTTTCCGTCAGCATCACACTTTGTAAGCGATATTGCTCTCGGGTTTGCATCACCATGATCCACACGATAAATGTTTTTTCCGTCAGTCTGTATAAACTGATTGAAGGAATGGCTGACATAACCATATGTAATATTCATTACATCATAATATGAATCAGTGATTTCCATATTTTCTTCATCCATAACATATGTCATGTTTGCCTGATGATGATAACCGTCACTGCTCTGATACATCTCATGACAGGTATAAACATAAAGTTTACCGTTATTTTCAGTCATTCTCAGTGAACCTGCATCAAAAGGAATATAAGTGTTTGCACCTTTTACCGAACAGGAAGAAATTCTTTCCCAATCCTTACTGTATTTCACAATACGCATAATTTCACAGTTATCACTTTCGGTCGTATTGGACTGTCCGAAAACAAAATAATTATATTCACTGCCACTGTAAAATCCGCCAAATATTTTGAGTTCACCACTGATTTTGCTTGAATCAGTCAGAGCATACTGGTTGTTGTAATTTTCCACCAGAATTTTACTGTCATCAATATTCTGAATTCTTGTGAAGGTTTTATCATCATTTTCCACCAGATATGAATCCACTACGTTTGCATATCTGGTATAATTATTGGCTGATTTATTATCAATTGCCTGTCCTTTAAGCTGTTTCTGATTTTTAATATCGGTTCCAGAAATACTGTCAGTTACCTTTATCATGTATTCAGCCGTCAGTTTACCGTCAGAAGTTGAGCATATTATTTTTGCTGTTCCGGCTTTCCATGCAGAAATCCTTCCGGAAGCAGTAACTGAAAGAATATCCGGATTGCTGCTTTCCCATTTATATGATGCTGTGTATCCCATTCCGTTTTCAACTGTGAGCTGCTGTGTCTGACCGACTTTCATAGTATCAGTCTGTGCTGAAATGGAAATACTTTCAGGAGAACTCCAGTCAAAAGTTTCAATATAATATGAACTTCCGTCCTTTTCAATTGCAATAATGGTATCCCCTGATTTAATAAGATTAAAAACGTAGTGCTCTGTCGGGGCCTGTGCAAGTTTATTTCCTGACATATCATATTCAGCAAGTGTCTTGCCGTTTTCATAAATTATTATACTGTCATTTGACTCATTGTAAACCGTTCTTGTTCCTATACTTGATGTATCTGAACTGTCATCGTCAAATTCATATTCTTCTGCTTTCCGGTTAAATGACATAATGGTATTTAAATCATCATTTTTTGAACAAGACTTGACATAGCACTTACTGATACAAGATATCTTCCGCCTATAAGCTGTGAACTCTCCCTGTGATCCAAATAATAAGCCTGGCAAAGATAGTCAATACAATCAAGGCTTCGTGAAATAATACCGCTTTCAAGAAAACTGGAATATGTCTCAACATTCGTAATCTTATCGCCGACAACTTTGCCCATTGTGAGAGCACGTCCCGGATGAGAATATCC
>USJI01000170.1 GCA_900554975.1 uncultured Ruminococcus sp.
CAACGGCTCGGACGATGTGCTCGCGCTCGCGTTCCAGTCGTTCTTCTGCTCGGGCGAGCCCATCCTCTACCCCGACATTACCTATTCGTTCTACCCGGTCTGGTGTGATCTGCTCCGCATCCCTTATGAGACCATGCCGCTCGACGAGAACTTCTGCATCAATCTGCGCGATTACGACAAACCGAACGGCGGCGTTATCCTGCCCAATCCGAACGCACCGACCGGCCTTCTGTTATCGTTAAAGAATGTGGAGGATATCATAACAGCACTTGAAAAGAAATCCGAACCGTTTAATACTGTCAATGAGGTGAGTACAAGGGTTTGCGGAAAGTGCCGCAACAAAGCGGTGTGCTGGGGTAAAAACTATGAAAAGACGAATAACTGTTTTATAAGAATAAACAAACAGAGTTCACCGGATTATGAATCTTTTCCTGCCGGTCTTGAATGCTGCCGCAAACATGAAGTTGTAAATGCATTTGTCAGATGCAAAAAAGAAGAAGCGATAAATAAAATGCTTTCATCTAAGCTTAATGAAAACCGCAGTTTTCTGTTTTCTCAGATGGAAACTACGGAAGATATAATATCTTCATTGTCAGAAAAGATGGATTTCAGTTACAGCAAGGGAATGACTCATAATCTGAACAAGATACTTGATGCCTATCAGATTGAATATTCCACAGCGATAGCATACTATAATCAGAATGAACGGCTTATTGCGGAAATTTACACAAAAAATTTCCATGAAGGTGAGCAGGAGGAAATATGTGACATACTGACGCATGAACTGGGAGTTTCAATGGAATTTTCCGAACCGGTTTCCGGAAGAAATGAAACACGCCTGAGATTTAACCAGCAGACGAAATACAAGATACAGTATGCCGCTGCACAGAGCAGTGCTGATGATAACCAGCCTTCTGGTGACAGCTGTGGTCTGTTCTGTGACGGACTTGGAAATGCGTATGTCTTTATATCTGATGGTATGGGAAGCGGAAGTCAGGCAGCTCTTGATTCGGCGATAGTTTCAAATCTTTTTAAAAGACTTGTCAAATCGGGGATAGAATGCAGTGCGGCAGTGAGAATGATAAATTCCATTATGCTGACAAAATCAGGAGAAGAAAGCTTTGCAACACTTGATATCGGAAAGATAAATCTTGAAACCTGTGAGCTTACGCTTTATAAATCAGGAGCATCATCAACTCTTATCAAGTATGCGGATTCGGTCATGATGTTCAATTCGCCGTCAAATCCTATCGGCATAATACCTGATAACAGAATTTCAAAGCAGAACTGTAATTTTGACGAAAACAATGTTCTTGTTATGCTTTCTGACGGCGTTGATGAATCAATGTATCTTTACATAAAGGAACAGCTCCAGACAGTTTATGACCTCGAAACGATAACCGGAAATGTGTGTTCAGGTGCAAAAAAACAACATACTGAAACCACGAAAGACGATATAACAGTTACTGCAGCGAGAGTTCTTCTCAGGAGCTGAATGTAAAAAAATAAGCATTTTTGCATAAAATGTTATGCACATAAAATGTGATTCATTGTCACTTTGCACTAAATTGGACAATTGAAACTATATAAAATATATGAAGTTTATTTAATTTGACTAAAAAAGCTTGAATAATTTGTTGAATAATGTTAAAATAAATGTACTAAGGAGGAATGAAAATGGATAATAACTACTCCGGCAACATACCAGAAACATATAAGTTTCCTTTATATCTTTTTTATCAGGGCAAGAACTGTGAGGCTTATAAATTTTTCGGCGTTCATAAAGTTGATATCGACGGAAAAAAATATCATTGCTTCAGAGTCTGGGCACCAAATGCTGTAAAAGTTTCAGTAACTGGCGATTTTAACAATTGGAACAAACATTCTGATCCTATGAAAAAAATCTCAGACGGCGTATGGGAATGCTTTATACCGGAACTTGAGCAGTTTTCTGCATATAAATACTGCATTGAAACTCAGGACGGAAGGTTTCTTATGAAGGCTGACCCTTATGCAGCACATTATGAAACAAGACCAGGAACTGCTTCAAAAATTTATGAGAGCAGTTTTGTCTGGAACGATAAAAAATGGATGGATGAAAAATCCTCCAGAATCATATATAAAAGTCCGGTTAATATATACGAGGTTCATCTGGGTTCGTGGAAACTTAATGAGGACGGAAGTCATCTGGGTTATGTTACATTTGCGGAGAATATAATTCCGTACATGAAAAAAATGTCATACACTCATATCGAGCTTATGCCGCTTACAGAATTTCCTTTTGACGGCTCATGGGGGTATCAGGTAACCGGATATTATGCTCCGACATCACGCTTCGGAACTCCTGACGATTTCAGGAAAATGATAGAAATGTTCCATGAAGCGGAGATAGGTGTAATTCTCGACTGGGTACCTGCACATTTTCCGAAGGATGCCAGCGGACTTTATGAGTTTGACGGCACTTGCTGCTATGAATATGCGGACGAAAGAAAACGTGAGCATAAGTCGTGGGGAACAAGAGTGTTCGACTATGGCAAAGGTGAAGTTTGCTCTTTCCTTATTTCAAGTGCAAATTACTGGTTAAGTGAATATCACATAGACGGAATCCGGGTGGACGCTGTTGCATCAATGCTTTATCTTGACTATGACAGACGTGACGGCGAATGGTGTCCTAATGTCAATGGAGGAAAAGAAAACCTTGAGGCAATTGAATTTTTCAAACATCTGAATGAGGCAGTTTTTGAAAAACATCCTGATGTACTGATGATAGCCGAAGAATCAACAGCATGGCCGATGGTAACAAAGCCTACTGATATCGGCGGTCTGGGATTCAATTTCAAGTGGAACATGGGCTGGATGAACGATATGCTTCAGTATATGTCGCTTGACCCTATATACAGGGCATTCAATCATGACAAGCTGACATTTTCATTCTTCTATTGTTTCTCGGAAAACTATATTCTTCCTATATCGCATGATGAAGTTGTTCACGGAAAATGCTCAATGCTTGAAAAAATGCCGGGAACATATGAAGAAAAATGCAGTTCGTATAAAGCATTTCTTGCCTACATGATGGCACATCCGGGAAAGAAACTCCTGTTTATGGGTCAGGAATTTGGTCAGAGCTGTGAGTGGAATTATAAAACTCAGCTTGACTGGGCGGCTCTTGAGGAGATAAATCATAAGAATATACAGGAATTTTCCGAAAAGCTTAACAGATTTTATCTTGAGAATGCTCCGTTGTGGCAGAATGATGATTCATGGCAGGGATTCAGCTGGATTTCAAATGATGACTACAAACAAAGCGTTATTGCTTTCAGGAGATTTGATGACAATGGTGATGAAATTATTGTTGTCTGCAATTTCGTTCCTGTGGCAAGACATGATTATAAAATCGGTGTTCCTTATGAAGGAGAATACAAGCTTGTTTTCAATTCTGATGCAAAGGAATTCGGAGGCAGCGGTATTACGGCAGAAAGCATGAAATCCGCTTCCTATATTATGCATGGATTTGACGACAGTATTTCTATTGATATTGCTCCGCTTTCCGTTATCTATCTGAAGTATGTTCCGAAGAAGAAAACTGTTGAGAAAACTCCGGAGAAAAAGACAGAGAAGGAACCTGAAAAGGCATCTGTAAAGAAACATACAAAACATAAAGGCAAAAGCATCGGAAATGTAACTCATCTTATTCCGGGGCTTAATTATAACAATACAGATATAAAAAATCTTAA
>USJI01000171.1 GCA_900554975.1 uncultured Ruminococcus sp.
GAAAGTGAGCAGAAAATCTCACAGATAATGCTGTCATACGGCGGATATGGCATCCACATTAATGATTCAAAAAGTAATAATCAGAGTGGAAACCACATATAAATGAACTGTAATTATCCGTACCCTCAAATGGGTACGGGTAAGAACTTGTATCAGTATGGTTCAAGTTCTGAATAATAAACAGATTCAGTGAATCGGAAAGGCAAGGAATAAATGAAAAAATATCTACCGGAAGGAAGTCTGATAAACACGCCTGAAAACATCAGACTGACAGGAAGTTCTGCGGGGCTTTACGAAGCGATGGCTTCAGGCAGAATCTTAGAGGCAAGGGCATTGATGTGCGACAGCAAGCATAATATAATTGTTGATATTCCCGGCATGAAAGCAGTTATACCAAGAATTGAGGGTGCCATCGGAATAGAGGAAGGTACTACCAAGGACATAGCCCTTATATCCAAGGTAAATAAACCTATATGCTTTAAAGTAATATCCATAACAAGCGATGAAAACGGAACGGAAATGGCTGTCCTTTCAAGAAGAGCTGTTCAGGAGGAATGCCGTGAAGTTTATATAAACAATCTGAAGTCGGGCGATATTATACCAGCAAAGGTCACTCATCTGGAACAGTTCGGCTGTTTTGTTGATATCGGCTGCGGAATACCGTCACTGATACCGATAGATGCAATTTCTGTTTCAAGAATCTCCCACCCTTCTGACAGATTCTCACAGGGGCAGGATATAAAAGTCATAATCAAAGGTGTTGACAAGGAACGTATATGGCTTTCACACAAGGAGCTTTTAGGCACATGGGAAGAAAACGCAAAACTTTTCTCCGCCGGAGAAACTGTATCCGGAATAGTCCGTTCCATTGAAGATTACGGAATCTTCATCGAACTTGCACCAAATCTTGCAGGACTTGCCGAACCAAGAACTGATGCCAAAATCGGTCAGCATACAAGCGTTTACATAAAAGCAATTATACCCGAAAAGATGAAAGTCAAACTGATAATTGTTGATATTTTTGATGCTGAATATAAACCGGCTTTATTTAAATATTTTGTAAACGACGAGCATATATCCCACTGGCGTTACCCTCCGGCATCATCTGACAAAAACATTGAAACATTCTTCTGAACATAATATAAATGCAAAACCCGTATTTGTCAAACTGCAAATACGGGTTATTTTTATTCTGCGGATAATTTATATTTTTTGCTGTATTCAGCTATAGCATCAGCATATTCCTTTGTTTCACCCTTGTGAACAGTATCAATATACTCATGATGTTTAATATCTTCTTTTCCAAGATTTCTGCTGAGTACATGAACTGCAACATTTGAACAATGGTCGGCTATACGTTCAATATCTGAAAGCATATCCAGGAAATGAATACCACGGTCAATAGCACAGCTTCCGGCTTTAAGTCTTTCGATGTGTCTGTTTTTCAGCTGATATTCAAGCTGGTCAATTGTTTCTTCAAGAGGTTCTATACTCTTTGCCGTTTTCAGGTCATCATATTCAACAGCAGTTACAGCCATTTCAATAATTTCTGATACCGCAGATGAAATAATATTAAGGTCATTTACAGCCTTGTCAGAAAGTCCCTGATTCTTTTCATTCATTATTTCAGCAGATTCCATAATATTAAAGGCATAGTCACCGATTCTTTCAAAATCTGTTATCATGTGCAGAAGTGAAGTAACACTTCTGCTTTCTGCCGCACTCAGCTCACAGTCAGTAATTGAAACAAGATATGAATTAAGTTTATCTTCAGTTCTGTCAATTATGTCTTCATATTCACGAACCTTGTCAGCTTTTTTCTGGTCAAATTCCGCATGAAGATTACAGCTTGTTACAAAATTCTTTCTTGCAAGTTTGCCCATATATGCAACTGCATTATTGGCATACTGAATAGCCAGTGAAGGGGACTTGAGAAAACGTGAATCAAGCATATTCTCTCCGGAATCCACAGCGATATCCTCATCATCTTCCGGCTTTGAACGGATAGTCAGAATAGCAAGTTTCTCCAGAACCTTATGGAACGGTATAAAAACAATTGTTACTACAATATTAAACAAAGTATGGAAATTTGCAATATCACCCATATTCATCGTGTCATTCCAAAACGGAAGGAATCCGAATGCTCTGAGAACATACACGGCAATAAGGAATAAAACTGTACCGATCAGGTTGAAATAAAGATGAACCATAGCGGCTCTTTTGGCATTTTTGCTTGCACCCACGCTTGAAACAATAGATGTTGAACAGGTACCTATGTTCTGTCCCATGATAATCGGGAATGCAGCTGCAAATGTAAGCACACCAGTTCTTGATACAGCCTGAAGAATTCCGACTGATGCAGATGAACTCTGGATAAGTGCGGTAACAACAGCACCTGCCGCAACACCAAGTACCGGATTTTCAAGACTTGCAAACAGATTTCTGAATGACTCAAGTTCTGACAGCGGTTCAACAGCAGCTGTAAGCGAAAGCATTCCGGTAAACAATACGCCAAGACCGATTCCGATATCGCCAACTGCCCTTATGCTGTCCTTTTTGGCAATAAGAATAATAATTATTCCTATTAAAGCAAGTGTCGGGGCAAGGTATGTCGGAGTAAGAAACTCCATTACAACACCCAGTGATTTATTTCCCTCAAGGTCACCAAGACGAAGTATCTGTCCGGTAACGGTAGTACCGATATTTGCTCCCATGATGATTCCGACTGCCGCAGAAAGAGGAAGTATTCCCGAGTTTACAAGTCCGACTACAATAACTGTTGTTGCACCTGAGCTCTGAATTACAGCTGTTACAACTGCACCAAGAGCAACTGCCTTAAAAATATTATTTGTCAGCTTTTCAAGGATTTTCTCCATCTTACCGCCTGAAATTTTTTCCAGACCATTCCCCATGACATTCATTCCGTAAAGAAGCAGTGCCACACCGCCCAGCATACAGATGCAGGTTTGAATAATACTTGTTGTTGACATAAATTCCTCCTGAGAATTATCCCCTTTGTATCTCTGATTTTCTCGTTTTACCTGTTTTTTATTTAAATTTTACACAACTATAAACATTATATCATAAGAAAAATAAAAAGTATAGAGGATAATTTTAAAACGCAGAAATTAATTAGCTTTTTCTACAATAAATACAGTTTTTCAACAATATTTTATCTGTTTTCAACAAAAATTACAGTTTAAGCTGATTATATTCCATAAGATCCTTGCCACACATACCTGACGCAGGAATACTTTTTACCTGATATTTTTTCAGTGATTCAAGCATTTGTTCATCAGCAATTTCAGCACTTTCCAGAACATTTTTTCCTTTAAGTGTCATTGCTTGAACCCCGATAGTATCCCTTGTTGATTTAGGACTGAGCAGTGCTGTATTGAATATGATTATCTTTCCCGATGATGCTTTAAGAACAATATCTGTATCTTCAGCAATATAAAGAATTCCGCAAAGTTTTGCTTTTCCTGAATAAGCATTTGCAAGTTTTTTACGGTTTGTCTTTGTTTCGTATGCCTTCATCGGAACCTTTGCAACTTTTCCGTTTTCAAAGAAAAACAGCATATATCCTTCATAATCGCTTGTAACAGCCATATAAACAAATTCCTCGCCATCGTCAAATGAAAGCTTTGCAGGAATATAGTCGCCCATAACACTTGCCTTTGTATCATCAAATGCTGAAACCTTTGACTTATAGACCTGACAGTTAT
>USJI01000172.1 GCA_900554975.1 uncultured Ruminococcus sp.
CAGCCGGCAATTTACCAGAAAAAATAGACAAGTGAAGTGTTGTTATGTTAGAAAAAAAAATCAGATTACTTATCGTTGATGATTCCGTTTTCTTCCGTGAAACTATTACCAAATTTTTTGAAGGCGATAAAATTGTGGAAGTTGTCGGCAAGGCAGGTGATCCGTATGAAGCAAGGGATAAAATAATCGAGCTTCGTCCGGACGTTGTAACGCTTGATGTGGAAATGCCGAAAATGACAGGAATCCAGTTCCTGAAAAAGCTTATTCCTCAGTATCCGCAGCCGACAGTTATTGTTTCATCAGCACCTATACAGGCTTTTGAGGCTCTGGACGCCGGAGCTGTTGATTATGTAAAAAAGCCGATGATAAAATCTCCCGAAGATATAAGACATTTTGCATCAGAACTGCGGACTAAAGTCATTGCCGCCTCTCAGGCAAAGGTTATTCAGAAAAAGCCGCACGTTTCTTCTGCACACCGTGTTGCGGCAAGACTTCCGGAGATAAGCGAAGCGGCTCTCTCAAGGCACTCACAGACAGTTATTGCCCTTGGTGCTTCAACGGGCGGAACTGATGCTTTGCAGACAATTCTTACAGCTATGCCGGCAAACTGTCCGCCTATTGTTATCGTCCAGCATATGCCGCCAGTATTTACCAAAATGTATGCCGACCGGCTCAACAAGCTTTGTGCTGTTGAAATCAAGGAAGCCGCTAACGGCGACAGACTTCAGAACGGTCGTGCGTTACTCGCTCCGGGGGATTTCCAGATGGCTCTGCATAAGGATACAAGAGGATATTATGTTTCTGTTGATTCAGCAGAGAAGGTTTCGGGACATCGTCCTTCGGTAGACTATCTTTTCAGAAGTGTTGCAAAATGTGCGGGAAAAAATGCTGTCGGGGCAATCATGACCGGAATGGGTTCAGACGGTGCAGACGGTCTGCTTGAAATGAGAAAACAGGGTGCATACACAATCGGACAGGACAAGGAAAGTTGTGTAGTATACGGAATGCCGATGTGTGCATATATGAAAGGAGCTTGTGTGGTTCAGGCTCCGCTGGATAAAATAAGCGGTCTTATCTGCAAATATCTGCAAGGGGGAATTTAAGTGAGCGATATATTAAACAGGTTTCATAAACAGGATGAACTGGAAGAAAACGAAATCAATGAAACAAGTGAGAAATATCTTACCTTTCTGATAGACAAGCAATACTACGGATTTCATATAAACGATGTCAAGGAAATCATTGAGATGCAGGATATTATTCCTGTTCCGGAATTTCCTGACTATGCAAAGGGAATTATAAACCTCCGCAGTTCGCTGATACCTATTATAGATGTACGTCTTCGTTTCTGTAAAACCGAACTGGATTACAACGAAAGAACCTGCATTATAATACTTAACCTTAAAGAAATAGAAGTGGGATTTATTGTTGACACCGTTGATGAAGTAATAGACATTGACAAAGCCGACATTGACCCTGTTCCACGTCTTTCTGACGCAAAGACAAGAAAATTTATTGAAGGTGTCGGAAAAACGCCTAAAAAAATCGTTATGCTTCTTAATGCACAGAAAATGCTGAATGATGACGAAATAAAAAGTCTTGAACTTGATTAAACAAAAAGGACGCTTTAAAGCGTCCTTTTCCTTTTTTTATATTTGAATTATTCAACTGAATTTATGAACATATCATAGATTCTTCTGATAGCTTCTTCAAAATCAGATTCACCAATACCGATGATAACATTAAGTTCGCTTGAACCCTGGTCAATCATCTTTACATTTATTCTTGCGTGTGCCATTGATGCAAAAATTCTTGCGGCTGTACCTCTTGTACGTCTCATTCCACGACCAACAACAGCAAGCATTGCTATTTCTTTTTCAAGTTCAATATGATCAGGAGCAACCGCCTTTCTGAGCTGTGAAAGAACTTCGTCCTCCTTGCCCTCTATCTGGCTGTAAGGGAAAATAAGTGAAAGTGTGTCGATTCCTGACGGCATATGCTCGATTGAAATTCCGTTGTTCTCAAGTACTTCAAGAACCTTGCGGCAGAAACCAAGCTCACTGTTCATCATTGCCTTTTCCATATTGATAGCAGCAAAGCCTTTCTTTCCGGCAATACCTGTAATTGTGTACTTGTTGTTTTCATCGTCAGAAACCTCTGAAACAATCATTGTTCCCGGATCTTCAGGGCTGTTTGTATTCTTAATGTTTATTGGAATACCTGCTGATCTTACAGGGAAAATTGCGTCCTCATGAAGAACAGTGGCACCCATATATGAAAGCTCACGAAGTTCTCTGTATGTTATTGTATTTATCGGCTTAGGGTTATCAACAATTCTCGGGTCAGAAACCAGAACACCTGAAACGTCCGTCCAGTTTTCATACACATCAGCCTTTACAGCGTTTGCTATAATAGAACCTGTAACATCAGAACCGCCTCTTGAGAATGTTCTTACAACACCGTTTACATCTGCACCATAGAAGCCCGGAATAACAGCTCTTTCAGCATTTTTAAGCTTTTCTCTGAGTTTTGGCTGTGTCTTTTCACTGCTGAAACTTCCGTCCTCATTGAATGTAATAACTGTTGCCGCATCAATAAATTCATATCCCAGAAGGTTAGCAACGATAATACCGTTTAAATATTCGCCACGGCTTGCGGCATACTCGCTTCCTGCCTTTGCAGAAATATTCTTCTTTATTTCATCAAATTCCCTGTCAAGTGAAAGGTCAAGTCCAAGGTCCTTTATAATTCCGTTGTATCTGTCAGCAATTGCTGTAAATGCAGCGTCAATACTCTGGTTCTCCATTGCAAGCTTATTGCAGTTATAGAGCATATCTGTAACCTTTATATCATCTGAAAATCTTTTTCCCGGTGCAGACGGAACAACATATCTGCGTCTGTCATCGCTTTTAATAATATCTGCTGCCTTTGTTATCTGCTTTGCGTCCGCCAGACTGCTTCCGCCGAACTTTACAACTTTAACGTTCATCTATAAATTCTCCTTAAATTTTTATCGTAAATCACGCATTTATAAGTATATTGTATTTTACGAAAAAAATCAAGTGTAATAAAATACAAAATATGTCAGTTTTTCTGCTGTCTTTTTGTCAAATACGCTTGTACGTCAGCCGTGGACATATAAATTTCCCGAAATATCTGCTGAATATTGACATCTCCGGCGATTTACTGTACAATAAAAACAGAGCATACCTTAAAACGGTAGGCGGTCAATCCTGCTCCCGGAAGGGAGTGAATATTATGAATAACTACATATCATGGAGCGAATTGTTTCAGTTCGGAATGTTCCTTACTGGTCTTGCAACTTTTCTCTATACGGTTTTCAGCAATAAAAGGAAATAACCGCCTGACCTTCCAAATCTGAGCGGTTATTTAAATCACCAATATTTGGGAGCGACCGTCTATCGGTATGCTCCTTTTATATTATTATACAACAGTTTTAAAAATATGTCAACTTGCTTTTTGAATGCAAAATCATATAAATATTGACATAATATTCATTTTGCTATATAATGAATATCAGAGCATACCTTAAAACGGTAGGCGGTTGTTCCCTCCGTATGCCAGAAGTTACTTAATCGTCCCCATCGGGCAGGCGAAATAACAAGGCAGGGAGGTGATAGTGTTGGAACTTACATATATGGTTCTTGCTATCGTGCTTCTTGTTACTCTTAGTGAG
>USJI01000173.1 GCA_900554975.1 uncultured Ruminococcus sp.
CAGAAGTGCAAAACTCAGAATCATAGAAAGGAGATAGGTGCTTTGCCATGGCTGCAGATAATTCAGCATATGATTATTTCTTGCATAATAATCCGCATAAACCTGACGATGAAAATCAGCAAAAGAGTTCAGTGTCAGCATCAGCAGCCGAAAAAATTCCGGAAGAAAAACCTCTGGAAGAGAAGGCACCTGATATCACTATGAAAATAACGCCACCAAAAAGAGGTTCTGCACCTAAGGTGTTTATTGTTGCACTGTCTGCATTGCTGGTCTTTTTCTGTGTTATCTACGGTAAGGTAGAAACAAACAGAATGTATCGTCAGATATCTGACGCAAATCAGAAGCTGGACGAAGCACAGAGCGAAAACGTTCGTCTTCAGTCAGAACTTGAAAGCAAAATGACATTGAAAAATGTTGAGGATTATGCTGTCAATGTTCTGGGGCTTCAGAAACTTGATAATTCACAGATCAAGTATGTTCAGACTCAGACTGATGATATAGTAGAAATCCCTGAAGAAAGTAAAAGTATATTTGTAAGAGCAAAAGAAAAAGTTGAAAGTATTTTGGAATATATTTTCGGATAGGGCATATTATTTATTATAAAGACGGCTGATAAAAAAAGAAAATGCTGTCTTTGAATTGGGAGAAAAAACGGGTGTACGGAAATAGGGAGAGGATCAGCTGTCACGTCTGCAAGTGACAGCGGTTAAGCTCCCGCATATCAATAATTTCTTATGTGCCGTTTATCGGTTATGGTTTCAGATTTTTGAACTCAGAATGGAAATTATTTTTAAAATGTGGGATATAAATAGTCTGTATTTTATATTTTAGAAATAATACGTTCGCCAAGGCAGGGAGAAGTTAATATATCCCTGCCTTTTTTAGATGAAATGAACAAATTTCACAGTCCTTATGGAGGCAATTTATGGCAGAAAAACCTACCGCACAAATGAAAAAACGAACGAACAGGTTCATACTTGTTATTATTATTGCTCTTGCATTATATATAACAGGACGTCTTTTCTATATTTCAATTATTCAGAATGATTTTTATCAGAACAAGGCAAATGCTTACCATTTTGGTGAAATATCAATATCTGCAAACAGAGGAGCGATATATGATACAAATGGTATTATACTGGCTCAGAGTGCAACCGTTTACAAGGTGTTCATGGACCCTGATCTTTTCCGTTCTGAACTTGAAAAGAAAAAGGAGTCTGCGGATTATCAGCAGAAACAGGCTGCTGACGGCAAGCTTCCGGAAGGCACGACCGTAAAGTCGGCTGACGATATACAGAATGAAATTATAGATTTTCTTGCTGAAAAACTTGAAATAGACAAGTCAAAAATAACAGATGCCATGAATGAAAATACTCAGTATAAAGTTTTGAAAACTCAGGTTGAAAAGCCTGTTGCTGATGAAATTACTGCATTTATGGATGAAAATTCACTGAATTCAATACAGATTGAGGAAGACACCAAAAGGTATTATCCTCAGGACGAACTTGCGGCGTCTGTTATAGGATTTACTAATGGCGATGGTGACGGACAGTACGGAATTGAATATCAGTATGATGATTATCTTGCCGGTATTGACGGAAAGGTAATTTCTGCCAAAGATGCATACGGAAATGAGATGCCGTACAGATACGCTAAAACATATGATGCACAGGACGGTGATTCACTTTACCTTACTATTGACAGAACGCTTCAGTATTCTCTTGAAAAGAATCTGGAAGAAACTGTCAGTCAGTTTAAAGTTGAGGACAGAGCCTGTGGTATTATTATGAATGCGAAAACAGGTGCTATACTCGCAATGGCAACTGCTCCGGGATTTAATCTGAATGACCCTTCTGAAGTTTCAGATTTACAGATTGCCCAGATGGCTCAGGATATGGAACTTCTGAAAATTGATAAAAATGCAGTTATTGAAGAAAATAAAGCAAAGGAATATCTTGCAACACTGACAGATGAACAGTACACTGATGCATATACAGCTGCCCGTGAACAGCAGTGGAAGAACAAGGCGATAACAGAACTTTATATTCCAGGTTCAGTATTCAAGGTTGTAACAAGTTCAGCGGCACTTGAAGAAGACGCAATAAATGTTAACGATACATTTGACTGTACGGGTGCTGTAACTGTTGTTGAAGGCACAGAGCCGATTCACTGCTGGAAAACGTCAGGACACGGTGTTCAGACATTCGTTCAAGCTATTACAAATTCGTGTAACCCTGCGTTTATTGAAATAGGAAGAAGGCTTGGTGCGGAGAAGTTCTTTGATTACTTCAAGGCATATGGACTTACTGAAAGAACTGGTATAGATCTTCCTGCTGAGGCAACGAGTTATTATCAGAAACTTGACAGTATGGGTGCTGTCGAGCTTGCTTCGTGTTCATTCGGACAGACAAACAAGATTACACCAATGGAAATGATTACAGCTTACGCGGCTGTTATTAACGGCGGTGAACTGGTAACTCCTTATGTGGTAAGCAAGATAGTTGACAATGACGGAAACGTTGTTCTGACAAATGAAAAAAATGTTAAAAGACAGGTTATTTCCAAGGAAACTTCCGACCTTATGTGCCAGACTCTTGAAACAGTTGCTGTTCAGAACGGTTCATACATAAAGGGATATCATGTCGGCGGTAAGAGCGGTACTTCTGAAAAGCTTGACGAATATGCCGGAACTGATGAAGATCCGATGAGATATGTTGCATCATATTGTAGCTTTGCACCGGCTGATGATCCGGAAATCATTATGCTTATACTTGCTGATGAACCGATGTCAGGCGAATATTACGGAAGCCAGATAGCTGTTCCATGCTCCAGAAAAATCATGGAGGAAATTTTGCCTTATCTTGGATACTATCCGGAATATACAGATGAGGAAGCTGAAAACCTTGATGTGACGGTTCCGCTTGTTGAGGATCTGTCTGTTGAGGAAGCAAAGAGCGAAATCGAGAAAAAGGGTCTTACATATCAGGTGGTCGGAGAAGGCAAGACTGTATGCGGTCAGACACCTGTAACGGGTACTACCGTTTCAGGCGGCGGAACTGTTGTAATATATACAGAAAACAACTATAATCCTGAATATGTTGAAGTACCTGATATGACTGGATATACAGTATCAGATGCAAATTACATTCTTACAAATATGGGACTTAACTTTGTTGCAGGCGGTGCAACGACCGATTCAAGCAATGCGGTTGTTCAGTCACAGTCAGAGGCAGTGGGTTCAAAAGTTCCGGTAGGTACTGTAATTGAACTGACCTTCGGCGTAAACGACCAGTCAGGCTGATATGCGGTATCAAAGTATAATGTTTGTGTGATTTAAAGACAGGCGGTGTTTGAAAAATGAAACTTTATAAACTGATAGAAAATATTGCAGAAACAAATCTTCCGGATATGGAAATAAGTTCGGTAACGGATAATACAAAAAAAGTGCAGAAGGATTCCATATTTGTGTGCGTAAAGGGCGGTTCATTTGACGGCCATGACGCAGCAAAAGAGATGCTGGAAAAAGGAGCGGCAGTTGTAATTACGGAAAGAGATCTGGGACTTGGCGACAAGCAGATAATAACAGACAATTCAAGAAAATTTTACGGAAAGCTTTGTGCCGCATGGTTTGACCATCCGGAAAAGAAAATTAAAATAATCGGTGTTACCGGAACAAA
>USJI01000174.1 GCA_900554975.1 uncultured Ruminococcus sp.
GCCGCTTCCGATAGGCATATCGTTTTATACGTTCCAGAGTATGTCGTACACGATTGATATGTATATGAGGAAAATAAAGGTACAGAGGAATTTTATAAATTATGCTGCATATGTAACACTTTTTCCGCAGATTGTTGCCGGTCCGATTGTAAGATATGAAGATGTTCAGAATGAAATAAATGAAAGAAAACTGAATACATCTTTGTTCGGCGAAGGAGCAGAAATTTTTATAAGGGGACTTGGAAAAAAGGTTCTCCTTGCAAATAATATCGGTCTTTTGTGGACAGAAATAAAAATGATGAATTATTCCGAAATTTCTGTACTGACAGCATGGCTTGGCATACTGGCATTTACATTTCAGATTTATTATGATTTTTCCGGCTATTCTGATATGGCTGTGGGACTGGGAAAAATGCTCGGATTCAATTTTCCTGAAAACTTCCGTCATCCTTACATTTCCAGAAGTATTTCAGAATTCTGGAGAAGATGGCATATAACGCTTGGTTCATGGTTCCGTTCTTATGTTTACATTCCTCTTGGAGGAAACAGAAAGGGAATGCCGAGAACGTTGTTCAATCTTGCTGTTGTGTGGGGATTGACAGGATTATGGCATGGCGCAAGCTGGAATTTTATTTTATGGGGACTTTATTTCGGAGTACTGATAATTATAGAAAAGCTGTTTCTTGGAAAATATCTTGAAAAAATTCCGGCAGTATTGAGTATTCTGTATACTTTTGTACTGGTGGTATTTGGCTGGGTATTGTTCGATACAAATACACTGACCGATGCTTTCGGATATTTTGCTGCTATGTTTGGCGGAGGAAAAGTATTTGCAGATTCGTTAAGCTTGTTCCAGCTGAAAAACTATGCTGTTTTGTTTGTGCTTTGTGCACTGTTCAGCGGAGAGTTACCTGTAAAAATCATGGCTAAAATCCGCCGGAAAGCATCTGCTGCTAATGTTGTTGATGTGGCTGCACCGATAATACAGATAGCAATAATGCTTATATGTACGGCTTATCTTGTGGATGCAAGTTATAATCCATTTCTTTATTTCAGATTTTAGGAGGTGGAGTGTATATGGAAAAAAAGCGAAAAATAGTAACAGCAGTATTGTTTGCATTGATTATAGTTATTCTTCCGATTATATTTATGTTTTCACATAAATCAGATTTCTCAGCAGATGAAAACAGAATGCTTGCGAAGAAGCCGAAACTTAGCACCGAAACCATTGCAGACAAAAGCTTCATGAAAGACCTTGAAAAATATTTGTCTGATCATTTTCCGGAACGTATTGAATGGGTTGAAGGCAAAATGGCTATCGACCGTTTTTCCGGAAAGGATATTATAAATAATATCTATATTACAGATGATATGCTTATTGAGAAAATAAAAAAGCCTGATTACAGAAATATAGATGATTCTGTTGATGCGATTAATAAATTTTCTCAGATGTATGATACAGATGTTTTTGCCCTTATTGCTCCGACTTCAGCGGGAATATATAGGGACAGACTTCCGAAAAACGCTCCGCAGTATGACCAGCGAAAGATAATTGATTATATTTATAACAGGCTTTCAGATAATGTGACAGATATTGACATTTATGATACCATGATGTCTGAAAAGGAGAATTATATTTATTACAGAAACGACCATCACTGGACAAGTTACGGTGCATATTGTGCTTATACTCAGGCAATAGAACAGCTTGGAATGAGCGCCGTACCGCTTGATGATTTCCAGACTGAACAGATTTCAGAGGAACGTTTTATTCAAAGTGCCTTTATAAAAAGATTCCGGCAGATACCATAGATATTTATACACAAAAAAACGGTATTGATGTTACGGATGTCCTCATGAATGACGGTGCAGGTGAGTCGCATACGGACAGTATTTATTTCAGGGATTTTCTTAGCGGAAAGGATAAATACTGTGTGTTTCTTGGCAGCAACAGGGCATTTACAGACATAAAAACAAATGCAGGAAACGGAAAGAAAATTCTCGTCATAAAGGATTCTTACGCCAATTCATTTGTTCCTTTTCTGACGCAGAATTATTCGGAAATAGCTGTAATTGATCTGCGTTATGTCAAAACTTCTGTTACTGATTTTGTTAATCCTGATGAATTTGACCAGACGTTGTTTCTTTATAATGCATCTACATTTGCTGAAGATAAGAATGTAAAAATTGCCGGATTTTAAGGCTGAATGCAAAGGAGTTTCCAAAATGAAAATTATGATAATAAGGCACGCTGAACCGGATTATTCAATAGATTCCCTTACTGAAAAAGGTTGGAAAGAAGCTGAGCTTTTATCTGAAAAATTAAAAGATATGGACATAAAGAACTTTTATGTTTCACCTCTTGGACGAGCAAGGGATACAGCATCATTCACACTTGAAAAGAAAGGTCAGAAGGCTGAAGTCTGCGACTGGCTTCGTGAATTTGATGCTCCGATAACAGGCTCAGACGGTCAGAAAAAAATCACCTGGGACTGGATTCCCGGAGAATGGACAAAGGAAGAAAAATATTATAATAAGGATTTGTGGTACACAACACCTGTAATGCTGGAGGGCAATGTTATTGCTGAGGCGAACAAGGTTTATGCCGGACTTAATTCACTTCTTGCAAAGCACGGCTATGTGAGAAACGGAAATTGTTATGATGCAGTAAAACCGAATAATGATACAATTGCTCTTTTCTGTCATTTTGGCGTGGGTTGTGTTATGCTCGGACATATTCTCGGAATTTCACCTATGGTTCTCTGGCATGGTTTTTGTGCTTTGCCGTCATCAGTGACAACTCTTGCAACGGAAGAACGCCGAAAGGGAACAGCCTGTTTCAGAGTTCTTTCATATGGCGATACATCACATCTGTATGTAGCTGGTGAGGAACCATCATTTGCGGCGAGATTTTGTGAAACTTATGATAATAAAGACGAACGTCATGACTGATAAAGGAGAAAATTATGCTTTATATTTGCTATCCGAAATGCACAACCTGTAAAAAGGCACAGAAATGGCTTGATGACAATAATATTTCCTATGAAATTCGTGATATCAAGGAAAATAATCCGACATTTGATGAACTTTCTGAATGGCACAGAAAGAGCGGACTTCCGTTAAAGAGATTTTTTAATACAAGCGGACTTCTCTATAAATCCATGGGACTGAAAGACAAGCTTTTGTCAATGTCTGAAAAGGAACAGCTTGAGCTGCTTTCAACGGACGGTATGCTTGTTAAAAGACCAATAGTTGTTACGGATGATACTGTTCTTGTCGGATTCAAAGAATCCGAATGGGAAAAACTTAAATAATATCAGAGGTGTATTTGCAGTATATGTAAATACACCTTTTTGTTGAAGAAAATTGTTGATAATTGACATTGACAAATTTTGCTGTAAATTGTAAAATTATAGTTAGAAATCTAATTATTAGAATTATATCAATTGGAGTGATAATGTGGACGATTCTCTTCACTATCTGCTTATGGCAGATCATACTTTGTTTCAGAAACTGCTGTTTTCCGGCATCAGGGATACTTCTCTGACACTTGGTCAGCCAAAAGTTCTTGATTATCTTTCTGAACATAACGGTGCTATCCAGAAGGAAATTGCATTCGGATGTCATATTGAACCCGCCTCTCTTACATCTGTTCTGAATGGAATGGA
>USJI01000175.1 GCA_900554975.1 uncultured Ruminococcus sp.
CGTCACAGAATTTATCGCATTTTTTTACATCTTCTGATTTCATTCTCAGATATGCGTTCTTTTTACCTGAAAACAAAGCTTTTTTCAGTTCTTTGCCTTCTGTCTTATCTTTACTCATAACAAAACTACCTCCATTAACCTTTATATTTATTATTATAATAATCTTTAATTTTATCCGTTACTTCTGTTGCTACGGCAAACAAATTATCTATATCACTATTATTTTTTATAATAAAATCCGAATGCGTCCTGAAAAATTCTTCTTTAAGCTGAGAATCCATTCGGTACTGAGCAGATTCACGGCTTATATTATCCCTTTTCATTATTCTTTCCGCACGGAATTCCTCACGGGAAATCACCGAAATAATAAGTTCACAAAAATCATCAGCACGACTCTCAAAAAGCGTTGGTGCATCAAGAAGTATAAGCTTTTTTCCTTCCGCCGACAGTTTCCTTATCATTTTAAGAATTTCTGCTGTGATATACGGATATGTAATTGAATTAAGAAGTTCAAGCTTTTTCTTGTCAGTAAACACAAGTCCGGCAAGCTTCGGGCGGTCAAGATTTCCGTTTTCAAGCAGAATATCTTTACCGAAGAATTCACATATTTCAGCTAAACAAGGCTGACCTTTTTCCATAACCAGTCTTGAAATATGATCCGCATTTATTACAGAAAACCCATTTTCAGAAAATACTTTGCATACAGTTGTCTTGCCTGCACCGGTCTGACCGGTAAGCCCGACAACCATTACTCCCTCAAGACTGTTCATAGTTTTATCACCTCAAATCCTGCCGCCCTCAGAAGGCGATTATATACAGCCAGACCAACTCCGTTTTTTTCCGGCGGTCTGACGAAAACCTTTCCGGCGTGCAGAATATCGAGTTCACGAAGCTTTGCAAAAATATTGTGTGCCTGTTCGCTGTCATTGCTGCCATAAGTCATGTATCTGCACTTCAGCTTTTGGATATCGTCCGTATCATAAACAAGACAGTATGTTCTGCTGTCCATATGCTCAGAAACATAATCGCAGAAGGAATCGTAATCCCCCTCAACCAGAACAACATCTGCCTCCGGAGAATAATGCTTGTACTTCATGCCCGGTGACGGAGCAGTTCTGCCGGCTTTCAGGTCGCTTAATATAGCTTCATCTATAATGACATTATCTGTACACTGCAAAAACATTTCTCTAGTAATCGAACCAGGTCTTAAAATCCTGATTGTCTTTTCATCGTCAAAACATATTACAGTTGACTCAACGCCGTATCTGCATTCTCCACCGTCAACAACAGCTTCTATTTTGCCGTTCATATCATTCATAACATGCTCAGCTTTTGTAGGACTCGGATATCCGGAACGGTTTGCAGAAGGTGCCGCAACAGGACCTGAAAGCTCAATAAGCTTACGCATTACAGGGTGCAGAGGCATTCGTATACCGACAGTTTCAAGTCCCCCGGAAGTTTCCACAGGGACAATGTCATTTTTCGGAACTATCATGGTAAGAGGACCTGGCCAGAACTTTTCTGCAAGTATATAAAACAAATCAGGAATATCATGTGCAAGTTCTTTTACCTGTTCTATATTATAAATATGCACTATCAGCGGATTATCAGCCGGACGTCCCTTGGCTGCAAATATTTTTTTTACTGCCTCTGGATTCAGAGCATCTGCACCTAGCCCGTAAACTGTTTCAGTCGGGATTCCGACAACTCCGCCATTTTTTATTATTTGTGATGCTTTTTGTATATCTTCAATTGAATCTGTCAATAAATCGGTTTTTTCCATTTTACTGATTTTGCTGCATCGCAAGCTTTGCTGCCTGATCGGCTGTTGCAAGCGCATCCAGCACTTCCTCCAAATTTCCGTTTAATATTTCTTCAAGTCGGTATAGTGTAAGATTTATTCTGTGATCTGTCATTCTTCCCTGAGGATAATTATAGGTTCTTATTCTCTCAGAACGATCACCTGTTCCGACCTGAGTTCTTCTTTCCGAAGCAATCTTGTCATTCTGTTCATTAAGAAGCATTTCATAAAGACGTGAGCGAAGTATCTTCATAGCCTTGTCCTTGTTTTTAAACTGACTTCGCTCGTCCTGACATTCAACCACACAGCCGGTAGGAAGATGCGTAATTCTTACCGCTGATTCCGTTTTATTTATATGCTGTCCTCCTGCACCGCTTGCACGGAAAACATCAATTTTAAGGTCTGTCGGATTGATTTCAAGTTCAACCTCATCAGCTTCAACAAGAACTGCAACAGTAACAGTTGATGTGTGTATTCGTCCCTGTGACTCCGTTTCCGGAACACGCTGCACACGATGAACTCCGCTTTCATACTTGAATCTGGAGTATGCACCCTCACCCTCGATAGAAAAGCTGATTTCCTTATAGCCGCCAAGCTCTGTCGGGTGTGCACTCAATATCTCCTGTTTCCAGCCTTTTGACTCTGCATACATGGAATACATTCTGTAAAGCGAATTGGCAAATAAAGCGGCCTCTTCTCCGCCTGCACCGCCACGGATTTCAATAATAACATTTTTGTCATCATTCGGGTCTTTCGGCAGAAGGAGTATCTTAAGCTCCTCAGAAAGTCTTTCCATATCAGCTTTTGACTGTTCAAATTCACTTTGAACCATTTCCTTGAAATCCTTGTCCAGACCGCCTGCATCAAGCAGCTCATGTGCTTCATTAAAACTGTTTTCAGCCTTTTCGTATTCCTTGTATTTTTCAACAATAGGAGTAAGATTTTTAAATTCCTTCATGAGTTCAGCAAACAGCTTCTGATTATCCGCCACATTCGGTTCTGAAAGCTTGTTGCTCAGCTCATTATATCTCTGCTCCATTAGTCTTACTTTTTCAATCATCTGTTTAATCCACCCCTGATTTTCCTTTACAGTTAATGCAATTCCTGATAATAATTATATGAAAACTTTATTCCGTATCTTCCCGAATCACTTTCTTTATATTTTTTTCAATTTTATTTCTCGGAACCATAACTTCCCTTCCGCAGCTTGTGCATCTTAATTTGAAGTCCATACCGGAACGTATCACAAACATTTCATTTCCGCCACAGGGATGATTCTTTTTCATAACCAGAATATCTTTAGGTCTGATGTCCATTTTCAGCAATTCCTCAATTTAAATTTATTACAAAGAATTTGTTTTTCTGTCAAAAATCAATTATATTTTATTATACCCCATTTTTCGCTTTAAGGCAACATTTTCTTGAAATAATTTTATATTTTTATACAAAAATAATAAAAAATGAAAGGAGGATTCTATGTTTTCACAAATAACGGGAGAATTTGACCAGATTGAATTCGCTGAATACGCTGCAAAGCGTATAAGAGAAACCGTCAGCGGCAGCAAAAAAATATCATCCAGACTTGAATGCTGGGGACAACAGATATGAAGAACGTTTAAAAGATATAAACGAAGCGTATAAGAATTTATCTGATGCAAATACAAGAAGAAAATATGATAGAATGTGGTATTCTCGTATAGGAAGAAAAAAGAACAAAGCCACAAAACAACAAGAAGCAAAAAAGACAGCTACAAGAAGCGAGATTTTAAATGTGTTATTTGGAATAGACCGTAATAATGATGAAAAAGAACCGGCAAAACAAAGAAAATCAAAAGTACCAGT
>USJI01000176.1 GCA_900554975.1 uncultured Ruminococcus sp.
TATAAAAATATTTTTGCCGTATCTATTGGAATTTTAATAAAAATGTGTTATATTATAATTAAGTTAAATCCCAGTCAGCCGCCGGCTGTAAAAAAGCGGCTGCCGCAGAAAAATATATTGCGGTATTCGGAGACAAAATGTTTGAAAAAATTATAAAAGCCTGTGTAGGCATACTGCCGAAAAAGCTTCAGGATCTTTATTATAAATATGAAGAACCTCTGATGTACACATTTTTCGGCGGACTTACAACACTTGTCAGTATAGTTACAAAGCTCATGGTTTTCTATGCTGTACCGGGAAAAACCTCGTGGGAAAGTACCCTCGCTGTTTCCTTTTCATGGGTATGTGCTGTAACATTTGCTTTTTTCACCAACAAGAAATATGTTTTCAAAAATGAAACCAGCACAAAGGCAGAATTCTGGAAAGTATTCTTCTCATTTTACGGTGCAAGAGCCCTGACATTCGTTCTGGAAGAAGCCATATTCCTTATATGCTATGACTGGCTTGACTTTAACAAGGTTGCCGTTACATTTTTAAGTCAGGTACTTATATTTATCGCAAACTACATTTTGAGTAAAGTAATGGTTTTCAGAAAAAAATCAGAAACTGTAAAAAAGGAGCAGTAATATGCGTAATATAACAAGAATAATTTCATTTCTGACTTTTTTGTCAGTAGCACTTATCTGTCCGAATTTCAGTCTTTATGCCGATGAAAGCTATGTTATTTCCGCTTCTGACCCACATTATCAATATGTGGAAAATAATGACGGAACTATCAGCATTGCGGCGAATCCGCTTTCTTCAGACATTCTGAGCGGCAACATAACCCTTCCTTCGGCTCTGGATAATAAAACTGTAACAGGAATATGCAAAAATGGTTTTTCTGAGCAGGAAAAAATAACAGGTGTAACCGTTCCTGACACAATAACAGATATTGAATCCATGGCATTTTCCAACTGTCTGGAACTGAAAAACGTCACACTTCCGGATACTCTCACAAACATGGGGGCAATGGTTTTTTCAAATACTGAATTTGAGGACGAACTAATAAAAAACGCTGAAACAGGATTTATCACCATAAACGACTATATTCTCTATATCTACTACGGCAAGGACACAGATATAACTATTCCGGACGGCATAAGACTTATTTCAGGTTCTGCATTTGCCAATAATGGTTATTCTGAATCGGAAGACTTTAAAATCAAAAGTGTTACCATTCCTGACAGCGTGGAATATGTCGGTGCAGATGCGTTTTATGAATGCGATGAACTGAAAACCGCTATCATGGGAACAGGATTAAAATCAATCGGCACAAATGCTTTTACCTGCACAACCATGACCATTTACGGTTACAGCAAAACATATGCCCAGCAGTATGCTTCATCTCATGATTTTGACTTTCAGCTTATAATACCAATCGGAAATTACAAATACGAATTTGAATATTCAGACAATTTCAAACAGTACTACTTCTCAACAGACAAGGAATTCAGTGCTGACGGACTGAAAATTTACAAGAGAAACTATGATGGTACAAAAACAGAAGTTACTGACTGGAAATTCAGCGGAACTCCTGATGCAATTTACAAGGCAGGCCAGACGAAGTAAAATCAGACAGATAAAAGAAATGACGCTTTGCAATGCAGAGCGTCATTTTTATTTTAAAAGCAAACCCGACAGGCGTTTTTGTGCAGTATTGCTTTAAAGTATCTTCTGTGTAAACGTCATAATAACAGGCAGTGTTATTATTGAAAGAAGTGTTGTAACAGCGAAAAGCTCAGCCGCATAAAATGAATCCTTTTTATACCTTATCGCAAAGAGCGTGCCTGTTGCTGCCGCCGGACAGGCAGATGCCAGAATGACCGTTCCTATAACGACATTATCTACCGGCAGAAAACTGAGCATTCCTATCACAACGGCTGGAACAATTATAAGTTTTATAAGCGAAACATAATAAAGTCCCGGCTTTTTGAGTGCCTTTACAATATTCGTCTGAGCAATTGTTGCACCCGCTGCTATCATTGCAAGCGGCGTGTTCATGCTGTCAAGATATTCAAGAGTTGTAAGAAGGAGCCCCGGAATGTGAATTCTCAGAATAAAGAGTGCAAACCCCAGTACAGTTGCTACTATTGCAGGAGTTTTTACAGCCTCCAGAACCATTTTACGGCTTACTTTTCCCTCCATCATATAAACGCCATGCGTCCACACGAATATATTGAACACCGCCATAAAAGTTGTTATATACAAAACTCCCTCAGAACCGTATATTCCCCTTACAAGCGGAATTCCCATAAAGCCGCAGTTTGAATATATTGCGGCAAATCTTTCAAGAACAGATTTTTCACCCTTATTTCTTATAAGTATAACGGAAATGACAATTGCCGCCACAATCGCCACAACGGAAAGTCCGAGCGACCAGAGAATCCCATTTAAAAGCCTTTTGTCAAATTCAACCTGATATGAAACCAGTATGACTATTGGGTTCACCACCATAAGAACTAGCGATGAAAGCGATTTTGTTGATTCCTTATTTATAATGTTAAGCTTATAGCAGATGATTCCTGTAAGAATCAGGAGTGCCATAATAATAACCTGATTTAAAACAACCATTTATACACCCTCCGGACTATAATTATAATTATGCACTTGATTACTTTATCACATTCCTTCATACAAGTCAATGATTTTACGATAAGCGGCAAATTTTTCACGATTTCAGAAATAATACCGGATTTTTTCACAGTATTTTCTTATTTACACCCTTTTTTATTCATATAAACCAGGTATACTTTAAACATACCAAAGAGATACAAAACGAAACGAGACAAGAAAATGGTATACAATAACAGGTTTACTGCCTGAGATCCTGAACCCAAAAAGGCAGAACTAAAAACCCCACCCATCACAAGGTGTTTACTATATATTTTCCTTTCATAACAATTTCCTATACGAAAAAGCCGCAGATAAAAATGCGGCTTTTTTGCTGCATATCTGACAAAATTAAAAAGACCCTGAGAAATCTCAGGGTCCTGACCAGACCGATAAGCCGGGTTCTGTCGTGTACGGCAATTTATCTAGGCTTCAGATTGCCCTGAAGCTCAAGCCGCCATTACCTCTGTATCCATCGAGCAAATGTTGATGCAAAGGTACCAATAGGCGTTGCATCGGATAGGGTTTACATGGCAATACAGTCTCCTGCATTCCGGTGAGCTCTTACCTCGCCTTTCCACCCTTACCCGTAAAACGGGCGGTATATTTCTGTTGCACTGGCCCTGGAGTCACCTCCGGCTGACGTTATCAGTTATCCTGCTCTGCGATGCCCGGACTTTCCTCATAAACTAAAACGTTTCCGCTGCCGTATAGTCTGCTCCTATTTATTTTATTATATTTTCGTTCATTTGTCAACCTAAACGGCGGATTATTTTTTGCTCTTTCATATTATAATGCTTATCCAATATGATTAAACTTTCTTGGATAAGGCTTTTTTTCGTCTGTTACTCCGACAAGATAATCAATACTCGTATTCAGCAGAAATGAAAGATTTATAAGCTGATCAACAGTCGGATAACGTATTCCTCTTTCAATTTTTGAATAATCACTTTGGTCAATTCCTGTTTTCATCTGAAC
>USJI01000177.1 GCA_900554975.1 uncultured Ruminococcus sp.
TGGCTTGACCTGAGACTTCCGGATTATATGTCAGACATTACAACATTTGTAATGACGGAAGGCAGTACGCTGTCAGACGTTCTGACAGCCGGTGCAAAGATGCTTTTCTGTGCACTCGGAAGTGTTGCACTTTCCTGTATTGTAGGATTTTTTGCGGCACAGATTGCTGCGGGACTTTCCAAGAAACTGCGTTCTGAAATGTTTTCGAAGGTTTCAGCCTTTTCTATGGAGGAAATAAACGGATTTTCAACAGCCAGTCTTATTACACGTTCAACAAACGATATAACTCAGGTTCAGATGGCTATTGCAATGGGACTTCAGGTTATTATCAAAGCACCTATTCTTGCTGTTTGGGCTATTCTGAAGATTTTAGGTAAAAGCTGGCAGTGGACAGCAGTTACCGGCGGTGCTGTTGTTGTTCTTATAATTATAATCGGAATAGTTGTTCTTTTTGCTATGCCTAAGTTCAAGATGCTCCAGGTACTGACAGATGACCTCAACCGTGTTACAAGAGAAAATCTTACCGGAATAAGAGTTGTAAGAGCATACAATGCAGAAAATTATCAGATGAACAAGTTTGACAAATCCAATAAAAAGGTAACGTCAACACTTCTTTTTGCCACAAGAATAATGGCGATAATGATGCCGGGTATGAACCTTATAATGAGCGGACTTTCACTTGCAATATACTGGGTTGGTGCTTATCTTATAAATGATGCTGTTGATATTCAGAACAAAGTTGACCTTTTTGCTGATATGACAGTATTTACATCATACGCTGTTCAGGTTGTTATGGCGTTCATGATGCTTGTAATGATATTCATTATAATGCCGAGAGCAATGGTTGCTGCAAAACGTATAAATGAAGTACTGAGTACGAAACCGAAGATTATCAACGGAAATGTTAAGGAAACAGACCCGTCAGTTACGGGAACTGTTGAATTCAGAAATGTAAGCTTTAAGTATCCTGATGCTTCTGATTATGTTCTGAAAAATATAAGCTTTAAGGCAAATAAGGGAGATACTGTTGCGTTTATCGGTTCAACAGGAAGCGGTAAGAGTACACTTATCAATCTTGTTCCGAGATTTTATGATGCGACTGAAGGTGAGGTTCTGGTTGACGGTATTGATGTCAGAAATTATGATATCAAATCGCTTAATGATAAACTCGGATATGTTCCTCAGAAAGCCGTTATGTTCAGCGGTACTGTAAAGAGTAACGTCGGATACGGTGAAAATGCAGATGAAAGAGAATATACAGATGAGGAAATTAAAAAGGCAGTTGAAATAGCTCAGGGTACAGAATTCGTTGAAAAGATGGAAAATACCTATGACGGTGCTATCGCACAGGGTGGAAGCAACATTTCCGGCGGACAGAAACAGCGTCTTGCAATTGCCAGAGCAGTATGCAGAAAACCGGAAATATACATTTTTGACGATTCATTCTCAGCACTTGACTATAAAACAGACCGTGTCCTGCGTTCTGAACTCAAAAAGGAAACTTCGGGAACGACAAGTCTTATTGTTGCACAGAGAATCGGTACAATTAAAGATGCAGACTGCATAATCGTTCTTGAAAAGGGTGAAGTTGCAGGTATGGGAACTCATGAAGAACTGCTGAAAAACTGTGAGGTTTACCGTCAGATAGCATTATCACAGCTTTCAAAGGAGGAACTTGAAAATGAGTAATAAAGCAAATAACAGACGCGGACCGGGAATGCAGTCCGGCGGCGAAAAGCCGAAGAATCTGAAAAAAGCTCTCGGGGAACTTGCAGTTCACTGCAAAAGATTTTTTCCGGCAGTTATAATTGCGGTTCTGCTTGCGATGGCAGCTTCTGTTTTCTCACTCATAGGTCCGAATAAACTTCAGGATATGACAGATATTATCCAGAAGGGACTTATGAATGGAATTGACATTGATGGTGTTGAGGATATCGCATTTACACTTGTTGTTCTGTATTCCCTCGGATTTATTTTCAACTATATTCAGGGATTCATTATGGCGACAGTAACTCAGAAAGTTACCAAGGATTTAAGAACGGGAATTTCTTATAAAATAAATAAAGTTCCGCTCAGCTACTATAATAAAACGAGTATCGGTGATGTACTGAGCCGTGTTACAAACGATGTCGATACAATCGGTCAGACAATGAACCAGAGCGTTGGTATGCTCGTAACTGCTGTAACAATGTTTTTAGGTTCACTCATAATGATGTTTTATACCAACTGGATTATGGCAGTGACAGCCGTTCTGACAACAATTATCGGTTTCGGACTTATGATGTTCATTATGTCAAAATCCCAGAAACACTTTATCAGGCAGCAGCGTGAGCTCGGAAGAATAAACGGTCACATCGAGGAAGTATATTCCGGACACAATGTTGTAAAGGTATATAACGGCGTTGACAAAGCTACAAGAGAATTTGAGGAAATCAACGACAAGCTTTATGACAGTGCATGGAAATCACAGTTTATGTCAGGACTCATGATGCCGCTTATGAACTTCATCGGAAACTTCGGATATGTTGCGGTATGTGTAGTCGGTGCGTCACTGTTCATGCATGACAAGATTACATTTGGTGTAATTGTTGCCTTTATGATTTATATTCGTCTGTTTACAAATCCGCTTTCACAGATAGCTCAGGCGGCAACAAGCCTTCAGTCAACAGCCGCAGCAGCTGAGAGAGTTTTTGAATTCCTCGGCGAGGAAGAACTTACAGATGAGAGCGGTAAAACAACGCTTCTTAAAAAGGAAGATACAAAGGGTGATGTTGAATTTAAGAATGTTAAATTCGGATATGACAAGAACAAGATAATCATTCATAATTTCTCAGCACACGCAAAATCAGGACAGAAAATTGCAATTGTCGGCCCTACCGGTGCAGGAAAAACCACAATGGTAAATCTGCTTATGCGTTTTTATGAACTCAATTCAGGAGAAATTCTCATAGACGGAATCCCGACAAATAAGATGACAAGAGAAAATGTTCATGATCTTTTCTGCATGGTATTGCAGGATACATGGCTTTTTGAGGGCACTATCAGAGAAAATATAGTATACAGCAAAACAGGCGTTACCGATGAAGAAATAGACAGAGCCTGCAAGGCTGTCGGAATAGACCACTTTATAAGAACACTTCCGGACGGCTATGACACAGTTCTCAATGACAAGGCAAATCTTTCAGCAGGTCAGAAACAGCTTATAACTATTGCAAGAGCCATGATAGAAAATGCACCGCTTCTTATTCTTGATGAGGCAACAAGTTCTGTTGATACAAGAACTGAAATACAGATTCAGGAAGCTATGGATAAGCTGACAGAAGGAAGAACTTCATTCGTTATTGCTCACAGACTTTCAACCATAAAGAACGCTGACCTTATCCTTGTAATGAAAGACGGGGATATAATCGAAAGCGGAAATCATAAGGATCTTCTTGCAAAGGGCGGATTCTATGCAGAACTTTATAACAGCCAGTTTGAAAAGGCATCGTAAGGGAGCGTTTGGAATATGAAGTATAATTATATTGCTATTGAAAGAGAATATGCAAGCGGCGGACAGGAAATAGGAACGCTTGCTGCTGAAAAGCTGGGTATACCTTGCTACGGACGTGAAATACTCGAAAAA
>USJI01000178.1 GCA_900554975.1 uncultured Ruminococcus sp.
ATTTTTTTCGGGTAAAACACAGTCAGTAAGGCGTCTTCATTCTCTTGCGGGTTCTGTGATAATAATTGATGAGGTTCAGTCGATACCGAAGAAAATGCTGTTTATGTTTAATCTTGCTGTTAATTTTCTGGCATATTTTCTTGGGTGTCATGTGGTTCTTTGTTCTGCAACACAGCCGGCATTTCAGGTTCTTGATTATCCTCTTTATTTTCAGGAGAACTGTGACATTATAAAACCTGATAAGAAAATCACCGAAGTGTTTAAAAGAACAGAAATAAATGATCTGACTGCTGACGGTATGGACATGGACGAACTTGCGGATTTTTCAGTTCGGATACTTGAAAACACTTCAAGTCTGCTTGTAATATGCAATACAAAGAAAACAGCAAAGGAACTTTTTAATAACATTTCCATGAGGACTCTGGAAGATGTAAAGTTTTATTTTCTTTCAGCGTCAATGTGCATGAAGCACAGAACTGATACTCTTGAAAAAATAAATGAATCGTTGAAAAAACGTGAAAAAATGATATGTGTTTCAACTCAGCTTGTTGAAGCTGGTGTTGATTTTTCATTTGAAAGTCTGATTCGTGTCCGTGCCGGACTGGATAATCTTTCGCAGTCAGCCGGAAGATGCAACAGAAGTTTTGATTATGGTCATATATGTAATGTTTATATGGTAAGGCTGAAAAATGAAAGCCTTCTGCACCTTGAAGATATTGCAAAATCACAGGAATGTACCATGAACTTTGCTGCAAGATTCAGTAAGGACAGAGAACGCTATAAAAATGATATGCTTAGTGATGAGTCAGTTGCAGAATATTACAGGCTTCTGTTTCGCGATTATTATAAGAAGTCAGATTTCAGTTATCCTGTGCAGAAACCTGTAAAGTATGACTTATTTGCAATGCTTTCTGATAACTCAAAATTCATCAGTCCCGGAAATGGCTATATAATGACTCAGGCATTTGCAGAAGCAGGGAGATTGTTTGAAGTCTTTGACAGCAGTACAACAGATATAGTTGTCCCTTATGATGATACTGCCAGTGAACTTATAGCTGATCTGAATTCACAGAGGGCAGAATTTGATATAGTCTATCTGAATGAAGTAATAAGAAAAATGAAACCGTATACAGTTGCGGTGTATCAGTATGTGATAGACAGGCTTGTTATGGACGGCATGGCGACTGCACACAGTGGGGGAAGAATATATTCCCTCAACTGCGGTTGCTATGATGAAAAAACAGGTTTTGATGTAAATCATCAGGAAATTTACTGAAAGGAGAAAAAAGGAGTATGCATGAAAATTCAGTTGAATTTGAAGTATATGCAGATTATGCTTTGTTTTCTGATCCGATAACAAGGGTAGGCGGAGAAAAGTTTACATATCAGATACCTACTTATGAAGCGTTAAAGGGAATTCTTCAGAGTGTGTACTGGAAGCCTACTATTATATGGGTTATTGATTCTGTAAGAATCATGAATCAGATACAGACGGAAACAAAGGGTATAAGACCGATAAGATATGATTCCAATAAAAATGACCTTTCATATTATACATATCTTAAAGATGTCAGATATAAAGTAAAGGCTCATTTTATATGGAATGAAAACAGACCTGAACTTGAAAAAGACCGAAATGAAAACAAGCATCATAACATTGCGAAAAGAATGATAGAAAGAGGCGGAAGACGAGATATATTTCTGGGAAGCCGGGAATGTCAGGGCTATGTTATACCAACTGATTTCAGTGAGGGACATGGCGTTTACGACAATCTTTCACAGCTTGATTTTGGCCTTATGTATCATGGGATAACATATGCAGATGAGGCTTATTCAGATGAAACAAAAAATAAAATGACAGTCCGTCTGAAGCATATCACAATGAAAAACGGAATTATCAGATATACAGACCCTGCCAGAAGCAGATGCAGTATGAAAGAACAGCTTGGCGATGTTTATGGAAGCTGTGTACAGCGTCCGATTCATGAAATGGAGATCAAGCCTTTCGGAACTGAACTGGGCAACTTTACTGATGTTGATACAACCGAATCGGAGGTGAGGTAGTGTGTCGTGGATAAGTACTTTATGCGAAACCTATGACAACAATATTGATAAGGCAGGAACATATGATGGACAGACCTATCCGCTTTCAGTGAATTCACACATACTGGCGAATGCACGTCTTGAAATAACGATTGATGATGACGGTAATTTCATCGAAGCGAAAGAACTGGAAAAAATCAAAAAGGATAAGAATGATAAAACCAATGATCTGAGCGGTGTGACGATTATTCCTGTTACAGAGGATTCCGGCGGCGGAAGGTCAAGTGGAATTGTTCCACACCCATTATGCGATACGCTGTCGTATATAGCAGGGGATTATGCGGCTTATGTTTCTGGGAAAAAAGATAAGGAAAAGGCTCTTGAAAAGTCAGAAAAATATCTTGAAAACCTGAAAAAATGGGCTGAATCTGATTATTCACATTATAAAGTCCGTGCTGTTTACAAATATCTGGAAAAGAAAACAGTTATAGCTGATCTGGTTCGTGAGAATGTTGTGGAACTTGATTCGCATGGAATGATCTAAAAAAATATGCGGTGAAACAGCCGAAAGAGCTATGGCAAGATTCATTATCCGTTCTCCTGAACATGATGAAACAGAAAAATGCTGGGAGGACAAGACACTTTTCAGGAAATTTTCCGAATATTATAATTCAGTTATAAGCAGTGTCAATAACCATGATATATGGCATACATGGAGTGTTCTTGAGAAAAAGCTTATTCCTTATTATAAACAGACAGATCTGGCATCTGTTGAATATTATAAATCACTTATCGGCGGTATAATTGAACAGCTCCAGACAGATAGTCCGGCAAAGCTTAATATGCCGCTCAGAGAAACCTATCTTCTGGGATATTATCACCAGAGAAAAGAAATGTTTACTAAAAAAGAGGAGGATAAATAATCATGGGAATTCTTTCAAACAAAATTGATTTTATGATGCTTTGTACAGTAAAAAATGCAAATCCAAACGGAGATCCGCTTGACGGAAACAGACCAAGAACCACATATAGCGGTCAGGGTGAAATTTCAGATGTATGCATAAAGAGAAAGATAAGAAACAGACTCCAGGACATGGGGGAGAACATTTTTGTTCAGTCAGATGATAAACGTGATGATGAATATACCAGTCTGAGCGAGAGAGCATCTAAAACTATTACAGAATATGATGGCAAGGAAGATTATGCAAAACAGGCTTGTCAGCAGTGGATTGATGTAAGAAGTTTCGGTCAGGTATTTGCATTCAAGAGTGCAAAGAGTGATAAGGACAAAGGAGTTTCTGTCGGGGTAAGAGGTCCGGTTTCAATTCATCAGGCTGTAAGTATTTCTCCGGTTGAAGTTGCAAGTATTCAGATAACAAAGAGTGTAAATTCAGAACCGTCAGCAAAAGGTGAAAAATCATCTGATACAATGGGTACTAAGCACATGATTCCATTCGGACTTTATATTATAAAGGGTTCTATAAATGTCCAGCTGGCAGAAAAAACAGGATTTACAGAAGATGATGCAGAAAAGATAAAAGAATCGCTCAGAACTTTATTTG
>USJI01000179.1 GCA_900554975.1 uncultured Ruminococcus sp.
GCTGTTGAAGATAAAATTGCCGCTCTTGAAGGCGGTGCAGCAGCGATGGCAACTTCAAGCGGACAAGCCGCTTCACTTTGTGCACTTCTCAATATATGCAATGCCGGTGACAGCTTTATTTCCACATCTACCATATATGGCGGAACTGTAAATCTTTTCGCCGTTACACTTAAAAGACTCGGCATAGAATGTATTTTTGTTGATGCTGATGCTCCGGAAGAGGAAATTCAGAAAGTCTTCAAGCCTAACACAAAGGCTGTTTTCGGCGAAACCCTCGCAAATCCTGCACTTTCCGTACTTGACATTGAAAAATTTGCAAAGATAGCCCATAAAAATAATGTGCCTCTTATCATAGACAACACTTTCCCTACTCCTATCCTTTGCAGACCTATTGAACATGGTGCAGATATTGTTGTTCATTCAACATCAAAGTATATGGACGGTCACGCACTTCAGGTAGGCGGTGTTATAATCGACAGCGGTAATTTTGACTGGACAAACGGCAAGTTCCCTGAATTCACAGAACCTGACGAAAGTTATCACGGAACAATCTACACAAAGGCTTACGGCAAGCTTGCTTATATAGTAAAGGCGAGAATGCAGCTTATGAGGGATTTCGGCTGTTATCCTTCTGCAAATTCAGCATTCCTTCTGAATCTCGGACTTGAAACCCTTGCAGTAAGAATGAAACAGTACTGTGAAAACGCAATGAAGGTTGCAAAATACCTTGAAGCTTCTGATAAGGTTCTTTCTGTAAACTATCCGGGACTTGAAGGAAACAAGTATTACGACCTTGCAAAAAAATACCTTCCGGACGGTTGCAGCGGTGTTATCACGTTTACTATCAAGGGCGGAAAGGAAACCGCAGTTAAGTTTATGGACAGCCTGAAACTTGCTTCAAACGTTGTTCACGTTGCAGACATCAGAACCTGTGTACTTCACCCTGCAAGTTCAACACATCGTCAGCTTACAGATGAACAGCTTGTTGCCTGCGGTATAGATGGCGGAATGATTCGTTTCTCATGCGGTCTTGAAAATGTTGATGATATTATTGAAGATATCGCTCAGGCATTTGAAAAAATCTGATTTAAAATGCGTAAACGCTCTGCATAAATTGCAGAGCGTTTTGTTTTACCCGATTATGAAATAAATAAGAACAAACAGCAAAAGAAGCAGTATGTTTGAAACTGTAAAATAAACAAAATAGCGTCCCTTCATTTCCGGACATTCCTTTGCAGCATTTTTGAATGAAATCAGACTTGCCATTGATGCTATAAGTGTTCCGAGTCCGCCTATATTTGTTCCGGCGATAAGTGCCTGATAATTATCAGTAAATCCCGAAAGAAGAATTGCACATGGAACATTGCTTATAATCTGACTTGCAAGAACTGAAACAATAAATTCATTTCCGTTTGTTATGCCTTTGAGAAAACTGTCAACTGCATCTACCCTCCCCATATTCCCGATAAACACAAAGAGAAAAATAAATGTCAGAAGAAGTGAATAATCTATTGTTCTGAAAATTTTCCTGTCACATATAAGTATAACAGCAACAACAAAAACCATCGCCACAATGTAGTGCACAATTCCTGCAACAGACAATACACATATCACAAACAGCCCCGAATAAATGTTTATCTGCCGTAAACTGAGGTTTCTTTCAGTTTGCGGAATTTTTATTTCAGATGAAACGTTTTTGCATATAAATACGCTCCATAGGGTTATAACAGCAAATGCTATACCGGTATACGGCAAAAGCAATAAAATAAACTTCCAGAGTTTCATTCCGGATATTCCGTAGAGATAAAGATTCTGCGGATTGCCCATAGGGAAAAGCATACTTCCGAGATTTGCCGCAACAGTCTGTATCACTATCACAGGAACAAGAAGCCTTTTCTTCACACTCTCCCCTGCCATGCTGAGAACAGCAATGGACAAGGGAACAAATGTTATAAGTGAAACATCGTTTGTTATAAACATACTCAGAAAGAAACAGAGGTAAACAAGAATCAGCACTACTGTTCTTATGCCCTTTGCCCTTTCAAGAAGAATTCCCGAAACTGTACTGAAAACTCCTGTTTTTTTAAATCCTTCCATAACTGCCATAAGAGCAAAGAGAATACATATAGTTTTATAATTTATATATCCTGCATATTCCCTGTCCGGAGGAATGATGAACACCGATACAACAGCAAGTACCGCTGAAATAAATAAAACTATTTCCGATCGTATAAATTTCAGTAATTTCATATTCATTAAAACCTGATTATACCCACAGACTGTAAAAGCAAGAGAATAAGAAGTACAGGAGCTATAACTTTTATCATTGCAATATAAAGCAGACGTCTGTTGAATTTATAGCCGCCGAGTGTAACTTCATCTATAATAGTTTTCGGTTTTACCACCCAGCCTATCAGTATGCAGGTAAGAACAGCTACAAACGGCATAAGGCAGTTGTTACTGATATAATCCATAACATCAAGAAGCTGTCCGATCTGACCATTCGGGAGTTTCAGTTCAAAATAAAGATGATTGTATCCCATGCATACGACTATTCCGCCAATAAGTGCGTATGCTGTAACAATAACAGAACTTTTTCTTCTTGAAAATCCGAATGCGTCCATAATGCTTGCCACAATGGCTTCCATAACTGAAACGGACGAGGTAACTGCCGCAAATAATACCATAAGGAAAAATACAAAGCCTACAACCGTTCCGAATTTTCCCATAGCCATAAACACTTTCGGAAGCGAAACAAACATAAGTCCGGCACCTGCGGACATTCCCTCTGTCCCCATAAATACATAAACAGAAGGTACTATCATAAGTCCGGCAAGAAGTGCAACAACAGTATCGAAAATTTCAATCTGATTTATTGATTTCATAAGATTTACATCTTTTTTAACATATGAGCCATAGGCAACCATAATACCCATTGAAACACTTATTGAGAAGAAAAGCTGTCCCATTGCGTCCATAAGAACAGTAAAGAATTCTTTTAATGTCATTCCTGAAAAGTCAGGTACAAGATAAACTTTAAGACCCTGTAAACCGGTTCTTGTCTTTCCTGTTTCATCTGTATGACTAAGCGTCAGAGAGTATACAGCGATACCAATTATAAGCAGAAACAATACAGGCATAAGTATTTTACTGTATTTTTCAATACCCTTGTTTACACCGCTGAAAACAATAAATGCTGTTGCCGCAAGAAATATAACTGTAAAGATTACCGGTGCTTTATCTGACACTATATACTCCGTAAAATAACTGTCGCTTACGGCTGACTTTCCCTGTCCTGTTGCATAAATGGTCAGATATTTTACTACCCATCCTCCGATAGAACAGTAATACGGGAGAATTATTGTCGGCACAAGGCTTGCCAGAACGCCGAGAAATCCCCATTTTTTGTTCAGCTTTGCATATGCTGTAAGTGGACTCTGTGCTGTTTTTCTTCCGATTGCAATTTCCGTTGTAAGAAGTGTAAATCCGAATGTGAGTGCTAAAATTATATAGCAGAAAATGAATACGCCTCCGTTGTCCTTGGCCGCAAGATAAGGAAATCTCCATATATTTCCAAGTCCTACAGAAGCCCCTGCAGCC
>USJI01000180.1 GCA_900554975.1 uncultured Ruminococcus sp.
GCTTCTGCTGCATTTTCAGCCTTTGCACCACATACAGTACAGAACATTGCTCCTTCTTCAAGAACGCTGCCACAGCATGCACACACTCTCTGTGAAGATTCTGCCGGAGGCTGTTCAGGCTGAAGCCTTGTGCCGCATTTTGAACAGAAAATGGCATCATTTTTAAATGGAGTGCCACAATTAGGACAATTGAAACGGTTTTTTATCTCAGCAATCTTATTTTCCGTTTCGGCAATTTTTACATTAGACGCTTTTATTATTTCAACTGACTGTCTGAATTCATCTTCCGCATTATCGCCATATTTTTCAAAATACAGTTTACCGATAAGCTTATACTGGGAATCAATTTTACATTGCTCTCCCTTGATAATATTATTGAGTGAAGTTGTTTCTGAGTGAGTTTTAGCACGTTCAGAAATTCCTGTACCCATATTTTTTATACTTTTTCCGATGTTTTTAAATACTGACATAACACAGACCCCTTTCTATAATATCATTATAGCATTTTTGCTTTCTGACTTCAAGACTTGCAATTATAAAAATATTCTGCTAATATAAAATACAGGTGATAGAAAATGGAAAATTTAATGACGGTTCTTGAACATTTCGGACTGGGAACAGATTTTGTAAAAGCTGAAAAAATGAATTCCGGTCAGATAAATCTTACTATGAAAATAATTTATTCTGATGATGAAAAATATATTCTTCAGAAAATAAACGGGAGTGTATTTGAATCACCCGAAAGGGTTATGCACAATATAGAAAAATTAAGCAGTGTTATTCCGGACATGAAAATAAAGTTTCTTTGTGCGGATAACAAAAATTATGTCCGAATTGATAATAATTACTGGCGGATTTATAAGTATATTGAAAATTCCATATCGTTTGAAAAATTTGAAAGTAATGATATGATATATGAGTTTGGAAAGATAATCGGAAAATTTCATAGAGATACAGCTGGGGCAGATATTTCATTATTCCATGAAACTATCAGGGATTTTCATAATATCGGAAAAAGAATTGAAAAACTGTTTCGGTTGCATGATATGCTGAAAAGTGATGATACAGATTTTTTTGAGATGATACTTTCATTTTACAGCAGACTTGAAAGCAGAAATTTAAAGAAAATTATTGTGCACAATGATATAAAATGCAGCAACGCTCTTTTTGAGAAATCATCACTGAAAAGCATAACCCTTATTGATTTTGACACTGTCATGCCGGGATTAAGCATATTTGATTTCGGAGATGGTGTGCGTTCATCCTGTACAACAGAAAATGCAATTGATATTGAAAAATACAGATATTATTGCAGAGGATATTTTGAGAATATGAGGTGTGAAGATAAAGAGAATTATTTTCTCGGAATCGTGTGCATAGCCGGAGAACTTGCCTGTCGCTATCTTTACGATGTGCTTTCCGGTGAAAATTATTTTTCAGCAAAGACAGATGAGCAGAAGCTTGCAAGGTATTGCTCTTTGCGAAAATTTGTAGTGAGCGTTGTTGAAAACAGGAAAGCAATAGACAATATATTAGCAGAATATGAAAAAGCCGCTTTTTTATAAAGCGGCTTTGCAGTTTCAGAAATATTAATATGTAATTAAAGCTTTACAATTTCGCCTTCAAGTCCGTTAAATGCACAGACAGCATTTGATTCATCTGTATCAATGTGCATTGCAGGAGCATACTTAGGAGAAACTCTTACAACAACGTCACCGAGGATAGCTTTTCTGCCCTGAGTATCAAGCTTGACCCAGACAATATCCTTATCCTTAACGCCCATTTCTTCAGCGGCTTCAGGAGTCAGATGAATGTGACGCTTAGCAACGATAACACCCTGATTTATTTCAATTTCTCCCTTAGGGCCGATTATCTTGCAGGCACCTGAACCATCAAGGTCTCCGGATTCTCTGATAGGAGCGGCAATACCGATTGAACGTGCGTCAGTAGCAGAAAGTTCAACCTGTGTTTCAGGACGGACAGGACCAAGTATGGAAACATTAGGCATTTCCTTTTTAGGACCTACAATAGTAACTCTTTCTTCACAGGCAAACTGGCCCGGCTGAGAAAGATCCTTTTTATGAGTAAGAGTTGCACCCTTACCAAAGAGAATTTCAAGATGTTCCTGTGTAACATGAACGTGTCTTGCAGATGTTTCAACAATAAATTTTTTAGACATTTGATTTTCCTCCAGATATTTTTTGTTCAATACAATTTTACTACTTTTTTTCACAAAGGTCAAGGTTTAATGAAAAAAATCAGTATATTAAACGGAGTAATGACGAAATATTTTGTGTCAATGCATGAAAAACTACATAATATATAGAGTAAAAACTATTAAGGTACCGCATAAAAAGCGGATTCTGCCTTAAAACGGAGGAAAATTATGAGTACTAAGGTTTACTTTTTAGGCGGAACTTCTCCGCAGGGATTTAAGTCAAAATTTATAGAACAGATAAAAAAATCCGGTTACTACACCTACATACTGAAGGGAGGGCCGGGGACAGGCAAATCTACGCTTATGAAGAAAATCGCAAAGGAGTTTGAGGACAGTCCTGTTTCAGTTTATTACTGTTCGTCTGATATAAACTCACTCGATGCTGTTGTTATTGAAGACAGAAAAATTATTGTGGTTGACGGAACTGCTCCACACGTTTTTGAGGCACTTTATCCGGCTGTATCACAGGAAATTATAAATCTGGGAGAATACTGGGATAAAAGCAAAATGAAGGGCAAAGAGGAGGCTGTAAGGGAATGCTTTGATGAAAACCAGAAGTATCATAATCGTGTAAGATGCTATGTTGAGGCATTTTCGTCGCTGAATACGGATATATATAATCTTGCAGAAAACTGTCTTGATAAAGCAAAACTGGATTCGTATATAAAACGTCTTGCAAGAAAAGTTATCCCAAAATCGAAAACAGATAAACAGGGCAAAAAAGAATTTAAACAGCTTTCAGCTTTTACAACGGAAAATTACATGACACTTAAATCTGATAATAATTATTCCAGATATTTTATAAATGATGACTATTTTGCCGGAAGTGATTATTTACTCAGAAGCCTTTCAGATATGTTCACGGATGCAGGTTATGATGTGACAGTCAGTGAATGCAATATGCTGCATAACAGTATATATGAACATATTGTTATTGAAGAACTTGAACTGATGTTTACTACGGGTAACTTTTTCAATAAACTTAAAAATGATAATGAAAACGTCATAAATTTTATGAGATTTTACCATAAAGATAAACTTTCAGCAAAGAAACAGCGTATAAGTTTTGACAAAAAAGCATCTCTCGAACTTGCTGAGGAAGCGGCAGAAAGTCTTGAAACAGCTTTAAAAATACATGATGAACTGGAAAAATATTATATCAATGCAATTGATTTTGACAGACTGAATGATATGAGTGAAAACTTTATAAAGATGCTGAAAACACTGCCTGAAGTTTAACAATTTAATATAACATTAAATTTCCTGTACCTGAAAAGTACAGGAAATTTTTGTTGGCAAAGTAAGCATGTGATAACCTGAAAAATTTCTTAAAAATAAATTGACAGACAATAGAATTAGGTGTATACTCT
>USJI01000181.1 GCA_900554975.1 uncultured Ruminococcus sp.
AACAACAGCAACAAGAGGAGCAGCAACCGGAACAACAACAACAAGAACAGCAGCAACCGGAACAACAGCAGCCTGAGACAGAAGCTCCTACAGTTGAGGCACCGGCTGAACAGCCGGCAGCTGAAGAGGCACAGCCGATTCAGCAGCTTACTTATGAAAACGATAATGTAAAGATAACAGTCGATGCTGTTGAATCCGGTAATATTCCGGAAGGTGCAACACTTTCTGTTACTCCTATCATCAAACAGGAAATCACTGATTCCATGAGTGATGAAGAAAAAACAAAAGCTGAAGAACTCAATAATCAGTATGATTTTACAGAGAACAAGCTAAAAGAAAAAGCCGAAGATGAAAGTTATGATATTGCCGGATTCCTTGCTTACAATATTACATTCGTAGATGCAGACGGAAACAAGATGGAACCAAACGGAAATGTCAAAGTCACAATGGATTACAAGCAGCCTGTGATCGCAGAAGATGCAGTACAGACAGTGAATGATACAGAGTGGCTTAATAGTACAAAGGATTTGGATGTCACAGTCCTTCATCTTGAAGAAGACAATAAAGGTAAGGTTACAGATGTTGTAGATATGACAGCAGAAGATACAAATGGTGATGCTGAGATTAATACAACATCGGAAAATGAAATCCAGAAAGTAACTATTACGACAAACAGTTTTTCAATCTTTGCTATTACATATAGTGAATATAGTGTAGATGTAAAGTATGTTGACCAACGTGGGACTGAGATTACAAGTGACCAATTTACACAAAGAAATGTTTCAATAAAAAAAGATAACGATCTTGTAATTAGTAATGGCAATAAAGTTAAAATTCCAGAAACGGTTACCATTGATAATAAAACCTATCAATATAGTGGCGCTCATTTGGATGGTGTATCAGGAAAGAATGTCTATTCGGTAAAGTTCAAAGACAAAAAGTGGAGATATAAAGAAAAATCAGGTGACGATGGTGAAAAGTGGAATGACGGTAAAGGCGGTACAATTTATTTAGTTTACCAGGAACAGACACAGGAACAACCAACTGCATTACCTACAGTTGGTACCATCGATAGTACCTCCAAGGGTATTACGATGCGGATGATTAATTACTCTAAGCCTGCAGCTGGCTTGAGTGATAAAATTGGAGGCCCATATACTGTAGATAAGGTAAGCGGTGGTATTAAACAGAATCTTCTGAACAGAGTATTAACAGAGGGCTATCCGGTAACAGTTGGCGGTACAAGTTTAAAGACATTGTTTACAGGCGGAACAAATGTTAATCATTTATTCCTTCAGAGTTCCTTTAATGAAGATGGAAGTTATGAATACAGCAGTTTTAAGAATTACGCTCACTTAGAGGATAATGGGAATTTCACAGTGTATGATGCACTGGGAACACCATCGGAAGAGAATCGACCATATTTTCAGCGTGGTAATTTTATGCCATATAATAGTATCAGTGCAAGTGGTGTTTCAAAAAATAAAAACTTGTATGATGAGAGTGGCAATAAATTAAGTGATACAGATTCAGCGCATGGTAAGACATTATATAAGACGCAGGGGACTCCTGATTACTATTTTGGCATGTACGTGGAAGCTGATTTCAACCAGCCAAGGAACGGACAATTAAAGAATAAATCGGATATGGTCTATGAGTTCAATGGCGATGATGATTTATGGGTATACGTTGATGGCGTATTGATGCTGGATATTGGCGGTATTCATGATGCCCATTCCGGAAGTATCAATTTTGCAACAGGTGCTATTACTTATGATTCAGTGTCAGGAACAACAATTAAAACGCAGTTCCAGACAGCAGGTGTATTCCCGGATGGTTCTCCATGGGACGACTCGAAAGTCAGTGAATTTTTTAATGGCAATACATTAAAAGATTTTACAGCACACAATTTCAAGATGTTCTACATGGAACGAGGTGCAGGTGCATCCAATCTGAAGATGAAGTTCAACCTGGAAGTTATTCCAACTTATAAAGTTAACTTCAATAAAGTAGATACACAGGGAGCTACTCTGCCAGGAGCTGAATTTGAGATTAGAGATGACAACGATAATTCAAGAGTTTACAATGTAACATCTGGTTCCGATGGCGGAGTTTCTGTAAGACTTCATGAAGGTACATATACCATGACAGAGACTCAGGCTCCGACAGGCTATCTTGTAGCATCCGGTACATGGAAGATTAAAGTTAACACTGACGGTACCTATACAATTAAGAAAAACGGTGAGGAAATTGCCAAAGATTCCAATAATGTTTACAAGATTGTGAACAAAGGACAGCATGAAGATGCAGAAGCTAATCTGACAACATCCAAGACTGTCAAAGTAACGGATTATAACAAACGTGAGTATGAAATTACTCTGGGAGCCAGCACATCTGGACGAGAAGTAGGTACAGAAGCTGAAGCAGCAAGTGTAGTATTGGTACTTGACAGATCTGGGTCAATGGGTAGTGATGGTATGACTGCGCTGGTGAATGCAGCAGATACTTTCATTGATACTTTGAAGGATGCATCTCCAGATAGCCAGGTAGCAGTAGTGTACTTTAATGGTACACAAGGTGAGAATACTAATACGACAAAAGCTATGAGCTTTACTAAACTTGATACAGATAAAAATGTTGCATCTATTAAGAAATTCCTTTCTGATAATGATGACCCAGATGATGGCACACCAATGGGCGATGCATTAAAGAAAGCAAAGTCTTTATTGGACACTGATAATTCAGGAAACCAGAAGTATGTATTATTCTTCACTGATGGTTTGCCGGGATATTACAAGCCAGACACCAGTTATGATGGATATAGTAGATTTAACTGTATGGTTGCCAACAGTGCGGTGAATTATGCCAATGATATTAAGGCGAATGCAACAATCTATACTGTAGGCTATAAACTGTCAGGAACCTTATATTGGCATAAGGGTGATTCGGCGACAAGTGATGCTGATACAGAGCATGGCTATTATAGTGGATGGGGATGGGGACAGAAGTATTACTCGAATCATGATTTATCAACATCCGCTTCGGATTTTCTGAAAAATTACATTGCAACAACTGCTCCGACTGGCAGCAATAAGAAGTATGCTTATACGGTAAATAATACCGAAGACCTTGGGAAGGAATTCAAGAAACTGGCCGCTCAGATTGGCGCATATTATTCCATCAATGCAGAGAAAATCGTGGATGTTATTGATGCCAGATTTGAACTGACAGAAGCAGGACGTAAGGCACTGGTTGGTGATGCCAAAGCTATTACAAATGAAGATGGTTCTAAGACATATGTCAAAGAAACACGTAAGGATGGTGCAGTCGTTGGTACAGTAAGGATTACTGAGAATACGGATGGCACAACAACGATTGAGTGGACCGGAACAGAAGCACACATTGGTAATAAGGATAATCAAGAAGATCCGGCATGGGAAAGAAAGATTGGAGTTGTTGCTAAAGCAGACTTCATCGGCGGCAATGCTGTCACAACCAATACAGGGGATTCGGGCGTATTTGTTAATGAGGATACGACTAAGATGTTCCCTAAGCCAACAGTCAATGTTAAGGCCCTGTCGCTTGA
>USJI01000182.1 GCA_900554975.1 uncultured Ruminococcus sp.
AGCCATCCCGACTGTTTTTTCTGAACCAGCGGTCGATGTCACCTATGACACCCTTCCGGAATGTACCGGCAATCAGAGAATGTTTGCTGCCGAATACCTGCCGGGACAGTTTGACCAGCGGGCAGACAGCTGTGAACAGTGTATTCAGATCCTTACACAGAAAGAACGCTGTCGTGTTAAAAATGCTAAAATATACATTATCGAAGGCAGACTTACTGATGAAGAATTTGCAAAACTTAAAGCTTATCTTATAAATCCGGTTGAAAGCCGTGAAGCCTCACTTGATATAGTAAGAAGCCTTGATACTGATTACAAAATTCCGGAAAAGGTTGAAATTCTTGAAAACTTTATAAGACTTAACGACAAGGGACTTGCCGCTTTTATCAAGGAATTCGGTCTGGCTATGGACTTTGATGATATTAAATTCTGCCAGTCATATTTCCGTGACACAGAAAAGCGTGACCCTTCAATCACTGAAATAAGAATGATTGATACTTACTGGTCTGACCACTGCCGTCACACAACATTCTCCACAAATATCGAAAATGTTGATATCCAGACACCTTACATAAAGGAAACTTTTGATGAATACATGGAAATCCGTTCAGAGCTGGGCAGAAATGAAAAGCCTGTAACTCTTATGGATCTTGCAACACTTGCTGTCAAGAAATTAAAAGCTGACGGTAAACTTAATGACCTTGACGAAAGCGAAGAAATAAACGCTTGTTCCGTTAAAATAAAGGTAAATACTGAATCCGGCGAAGAAGACTGGATACTCATGTTCAAAAACGAAACACACAACCACCCGACTGAAATCGAGCCTTTCGGCGGTGCGGCTACCTGTCTTGGCGGTGCTATCCGTGACCCGCTTTCAGGACGTTCATATGTTTACCAGGCAATGAGAGTAACCGGTGCGGCAAATCCGCTTGTTCCTGTTGAAGATACAATTACAGGCAAACTTCCTCAGAGAAAGATAACTGTCGGTGCGGCAAACGGCTACAGTTCATACGGAAATCAGATAGGTCTTGCAACAGGACACGTTTCTGAAATCTATCACCCGGGTTATGTTGCAAAAAGACTTGAAATCGGTGCGGTTGTCGGTGCAGCTCCTGCTGAAAATATCAGACGTGAAGCACCTGTTCCGGGAGATGTTGTTATACTTCTCGGCGGTAAAACAGGACGTGACGGCTGTGGCGGTGCTACCGGTTCTTCAAAGTCACATACTCTTGAATCACTTGAACACTGCGGCGCAGAAGTTCAGAAGGGTAATCCTCCTGAGGAAAGAAAACTTCAGCGTCTTTTCAGAAATCCTGACGTCACAAAAATGATAAAACGATGCAATGACTTTGGTGCAGGCGGTGTTTCCGTTGCAATCGGTGAACTGACTGACGGTCTTGTAATCGACCTTAATGCAGTACCTAAAAAGTATGATGGTCTTGACGGAACTGAAATTGCTATCAGTGAATCACAGGAAAGAATGGCTGTTGTAATTGCAAAGGAAGATGTTGAAAAGTTCCTTGCAGAAGCTCACAAGGAAAATCTCGAAGCTACAGTTGTTGCTGATGTTACAGAAGAACCAAGACTCAAAATGAACTGGAACGGAGTTACTATTGTTGACCTTTCAAGAGAATTCCTCAATTCAAACGGTGCTCCTAAATATACAGATATAAAAATCAAAAAGCCTGATACTAAAATGCTCAGCACTTATACAGATAATCCGGAGGGCTGGGATGCTCTTATGGCAAACCTCAATGTATGCTCTCAGAAGGGTCTTGTTGAAAAGTTTGACTCAACTATCGGTGCATCAACAGTTCTTATGCCTTTCGGCGGAAAGTATCAGCTTACACCAACTCAGGCAATGGCTGCAAAAATACCTGTACTTCATGGTCAGACAGACACCTGTTCAATCATGGGCTGGGGCTATAACCCGTTTATAAGCGAAAAGAGCCCTTATCATGGTGCAATGCTTGCAGTTGTTGAGTCTATCGCAAAGGTTGTTGCGGCAGGCGGTAAATATGAACACTGCTGGCTGACTTTCCAGGAATACTTTGAAAGAACACAGAACAATCCTGAACGCTGGGGCAAACCTATGGCGGCTCTCCTCGGTGCATTCAAAGCTCAGCTTGAAATGGGCTGTGGTGCTATCGGCGGAAAGGACTCTATGTCCGGAACATTTGAAAACATTGACGTTCCTCCTACACTCGTTTCATTTGCAGTATCAACTGCATCAAGCACCTGAATTCAAGGACAAGAACAGCAATGTAATTATCATAAAGCCTGACTATGATGAAAACGGACTTCCTGTATTTGACAGCGTAAAGAATTGCTTTACAGAAGTTGAAAACATGATTGATGCAGGTCGTGCAAAGGCTGTATGGACAATCTCATCAGGCGGTGTTGCTGAGGGTATCGCAAAGATGTGCTTTGGTAACAGAATCGGATTTGAATTTGCCGGAAAACTCTCTGAAGAAGAGCTGTTCCTGCCGCATTACGGCGCTTTCATCATCGAAATCGAAGGCGATGTCAATGAAGGCGAAACACTTCTTGGTAAAACAAAGCCGGAATACAATATATTTACAAGTAAGTATACTCTTTCTCTTGATTCACTTCAGCAGACATGGGAAAGCAAACTTGAACCTGTATTCCCTTGCAGAATCAAGACTGCTCTGACAGCTGTTGAATCCTATTCATATGATGCTAAAAAGCGTGCATTCCCGTCTATCAAGGCTGCTGTTCCTAAGGTGTTTATTCCTGTATTCCCTGGTACTAACTGCGAATACGATACAGCAAGAGCTTTTGAACGTGCAGGTGCAAAACCGGAAATTATGGTTGTCAAGAATTTAAGTGCATCTGACATTGAAGATTCTGTAAATGAAGCTGCAAAGATAATCGGACAGTCACAGATAATCATGATTCCAGGCGGATTCAGCGGCGGTGATGAACCGGACGGAAGCGGTAAGTTCATTACAGCATTTTTCAGAAATCCGAAAGTGCGTGATGCTGTTCACGAGCTTCTCAAAAAGAGAGATGGTCTTATGCTCGGTATCTGTAACGGTTTCCAGGCACTTATCAAACTTGGTCTTGTACCATACGGTGAAATCACTGATATGGATAACGATTCACCAACACTGACATTCAACACTATCGCAAGACATCAGTCCATGATGGTAAATACAAGAATTGCTTCAAATAAATCCCCATGGCTTTCAGGTTCAAATGTCGGCGATGTTCATACTGTTGCTATTTCTCATGGTGAGGGAAGATTCGTTGCTCCTCAGTCACTTATCGTAAAACTTGCAAACAACGGTCAGATTGCCACACAGTATGTTGACCTCAACGGCAGACCTACAATGGATATACACTACAATCCTAATACTTCCATGGAAGCTATTGAAGGTATTACATCTCCTGACGGCAGAATCCTCGGAAAAATGGGTCATAGTGAACGTCTTGGATTTGATATCTGCAAGAATGTTGAAGGAAACAAAGACCAGAGAATCTTTGAAAACGGCGTAAGATATTTCAAATAATTTAAATTCCATACGCAAAAAGCCATCTCAT
>USJI01000183.1 GCA_900554975.1 uncultured Ruminococcus sp.
GTATCGAAAAAGCTTACAAGTAAAGCAGGAATAACAATACCAAAATCTGTCAGGGCTGATCTGGGCTGGCAGCCCGGAATGGCTGTAGATCTTCTGGAATCCGAAGACGGTGCATTGGTTATCAGACCGCATGTAGATTTGTGCAGATTTTGCGGGACACATGAAGATGTACATAAATACAGGGATGTATGTGTGTGCTCGGAGTGTGCCGAAAAAATGAAGGAGGCAATATAACATGGAAGAAAAATGTGCAGATCTGAAGCAGATGATTGATCGTATGGCACAGATAAAAAAAGAAAAGGCTGAACTTGATGATGAATATGCATCTTTGCAGGCGAAATTGCAGGTTGTAGGAGAAACGGCACTTGAAGACACAAAATACAAGTCAGTTTCATACAACGGTACTTCCAGCAAGGCGACAGTTACTATTGCCGATAAGGTTTCGGGCGTGATGCCGTCGCTGTTTGCAGACATATTCGGTAAGGCGTTTTGCGACCTTGTAACAGAAAAGAATACACTTGAGCTTAATGCCGAAGGAAAAAGGATTGTTGCTGCTGTATGGAACAAGGAATACTGCGAAGGCAGCGTTGAAGAAATAGTCAGCAGTCTTATGTGTGATGATAAAGCAAAAAAATCACTGATGAAAAAGCTTAACGGCAAAAATTTTGAAACTGACAAGAAAAACCTTATGAAAATAGGCGGACTTTCGGAATCGGAAGCAAGTGATACAGCTTATCTGGTAGCGGAAATAATTGCGTGGAATAAAATACAGGCAATTATTAAAATCAATAATAACGGCGTTTATACAAAAGAAGCGTTTGAACAGTTTGCCCTGAATATCAATGCAGCTGTATGTGTTGAACAGAGTACCAAAATTGCCATAGACGATCTGGCAGCTTAAACAATAATTCAAATAAAAAAATCCGCCCTCATAAAGGGCGGAAAATCAAATTAACAACACCAATATTTTATCATAATGAAAGGAAAAAATCAAGTATGAGTATAGATTTTAATGTGATGATACAAAACCAAATCAATGAAATGGAAGAAAACGGAGAAATAAAAAAGCATTTTGAAAATGCACTCAGAAAGCTTATTCTTGATTCGGTTTCTTCCGCTTTGAACGGATATGATTTCAGACGTAAAATAGAAGAAAAAGTTGAAAGTCAGGTTGCTCCATGCCTTGATTCGCTTAACTTTACTGCATATAATTCGTTTATCTGCCAAAAAGTCAAGCAGATCACGGAACAGTATCTGAAGGAAGATATGGCAAAAAAGGTTTCGGAAACTTTTGAAAATATTTTTGCGCTGAAGCGTGAAAGCATAAAACTTTCCGAGATTTTTGAGGAATATCGAAACTACCTGACATCATATATGGATGCCGCAGAAAACTATGAACTGGACAATCAATTTTATGCAAGTGTAAAATCAGATGAAGGTCTGTGGCTGGAATGTGCAATGTCGAGCACTTCACCTGAAAAAAGCATGCCTTATTCAAGCAGAGAAAGAAAAGACATTTTCAGTTGTGATTTTGGATTTACTATATCTAAAGCAAAAGGAAAGATTGTTTCGCTGTATTTTGAGGGGACAAGTACAGATGAAGTTGTAAAAATCACATCGTACAACGAAGTTCAGACACTGCTGCTTAACCTGTATTACAATGAAACTCCGATAATACTGGACATTGAAAGTGATGATGATATTGACACCAGTCTTGGTTTGGACTATTAAGGCAGGAGGTACATAAGTTGGGAAGTTTTATAATGATCTGCATTGCGGTAATTACGGCTTTGCTGATACCTGCCTGCATGGGATATGAAATAGGCAGGGCAGTTGAACGAGGACGGATAAATAATGTTACGGCGGAAAGGAGAAGAAATAAGAATGACAAATGAGGAAGCAATTAAATACCTTAAAACAATGGCTGAATGTAAAAAAGAAATTGCAGAAAAACTTGGATTATCAGGAATTAATTCTCAGCTTGATGAACGCTTTGCAAAAGACAAGGCGGCCACTGAAAAAGCTATCAAGGCTCTAAGAGAAAATCAAAAACTGAAAAATCAATCCATGATTGAAAGCTATGATCCTGATGCAGAAAATGTAGTACATACTATCAGGATAACACTTATGCGGTATGATTATACCGGACATATTGCGTATAACATCGGCGGCAACTGCAGAGGCGCATCATTGCTGGAGCCGCAAACATTCTTCGAGTGCTGGACGCAAGACGAAATTAATAAATTTGCAGAAAATGACTGTGAACTTAGATATGTTGAGGATTGTGAGATGTTTACAGCAGTACTGCTAAACGACGAGGGCCAAACACTGGGAATTGAAGCCGATGAATCGGAAATACAAGATATGGTTGTGTGCGTTGAGATTGTAAGAGCCGAGGAGTGTGAAGAAGGTGCGTGAGGTATTGTTCAGGGGTAAAAGTATTGACACCAATACATGGGTTTATGGATTTTATTGCCGTTATGGTCATGTAAAGCAGGAAAAATCTTATATTATGCCCGATTGTGCAAGTGACTTGTGTGTAGTGGAAATTATACCCGGGACGCTCGGACAGTACATAGGTCTAACTGATAAAAACGGTACAAAGATTTTTGAGGGTGATATTGTAAGATGGACTGACAGCGCAGGCACTACAAATAACTTTATAGTTACATGGGACAACCATAAAGCTATGTTTTATTGGCACTCACCAAAATATAAAGTGGATTTTTATTATTGTTTTGCAAAAGAGGTGGCAGTCATCGGCAACATTTACGATGATGTTTAAAAGCAAAAAAGCATTCCGGATTTATCCGGAATGCTTTGGAATAAGGAGAAAGTATGAAAAAGATATGTGAAAAATGCATACATAAAAAGGTTTGCATTGATGGTGCTAACTACAAAAATGCAGATAAATGCGAAAAATTTGCTGATGAAGAATTGATACTCAGACTGCCCTGCAAGTTAGGAGATACGGCGTATAAGCTCGAAAGACGTGGCGTAACTAATAAATACAGAATTATTGAGACAACAATTGTATCAATAAAAATTTCAGAAAGCGAAACCATGCTTATAGAAGCTTCTGCCAATGTGTTCTTTAAAGAAGAGCTTAACAAAACAGTTTTTTTAAAGCGTGAAGATGCTGAGAAGGCACTAAAGGAACTTAAGGGAGAAGAAATATCCGACCCCAAACTTAAACCTTGCCCATTTTGCGGCGGTGAAGTTAAAATATGTGGTGGAGTTGAAGATTGGGTACCTACAGTTTATGATTCTGACAGTGGCGGAGATCCTTTGTATATCGCCTGTATATGTGGTGTGAGCCTTGAGACAGGTACATATGACTGCAACGAGCTTGCGAAGGTTTGGAACAGCAGATCAGAAGGGCGTGATACAATATGAAAATACTTATCAGTATTCGCCCAAAATGGTGTAAACTTATTGCTGATGGGAAAAAGACCATTGAAGTAAGGAAAACGAAGCCGAGATGTCCACTGCCTTTTAAAGCTTTTATTTACGAAAGCAAGTCAACAGATAAATCAAGGCTTA
>USJI01000184.1 GCA_900554975.1 uncultured Ruminococcus sp.
TTCACACCTTTTTCTTAATTTTGATATATTAAATTGATAAAAAATGTTTTTGTAAAATATGTAACATTTTGAAAATTGATTTGCGTGGTAGAAAAAACATTTTCCAATGGTTTTTAGAATATATAATTCATATTTTATCTCAATCCAACTTTTTCAAAATTCAAATTCTGCTGCATAGTTCTTTTCGGCATTCCTTTAGTTCTGCCGCCACTCCTGCGTATCTTCTTACCGATCGCACGGAACTCCAGCAAACCGGAGATGTTTTCTCCCGTATACTGCTTACCGTCCTGGTTAAGAACAACAGCATGTTTGCTAAGGCACATTGCAGCAAGACCGTAATCCTGTGTAATGACAATATTGCCCTTGCCAATCATATTTACAAACCGGAAATCAGTGCTGTCTGCACCCTGTTCCACTACAATCGTTTCAGCCCCGTCATGCTCAATTCTGTGCGCCGTATCACATATGATAACGCAGTTTATTTCAAATTGTTCTGCAATCTTAACCGTATTCCTCACTACAGGACAACCGTCAGCGTCAATATATATTTTCATTTTCTAATATCCTCACATCTTCAATATCATCAAAAGAAATCTCCATACCCTCCGTAAACTTCATTTTCCTGTCACCCATGTCCAGAATCCGGAAATGTCCGGTATATCTGACATAAACACCACCGGTTTTCTTTTCATCTTCCACGAAATATGTTACTGTAATCAACGGCAAATCCAATTCTTCAAGTTTCTGAAAAGTCTTGTTCAATGCCTCCTGCTGCATTTCAGTAAGGGGTTTTCTTTTCTCAACATACCGTGCCGACTCATCAATTTCATCTTCAAAGCCTGTCAGTGCCTTAAATGAACTGAACTGTGCCGCACGGTCATAATTGCTCATCTGAGTGTGTTTCTTTGAAACATGGTGTGGGAGTCCGATAATATGGTCATACTTTCCGCTCATGCTCTGTGACCTCCAACCTGTCCGTTTCTCTCGATTGTTGTTGCACCTTCGGATAAATTCATTCCCTTGAGGATTGCATTTTTACCGAACTTCTTCTTTATGTCCAGCATTGCCTGCTGAATGGAGCGTTCCTTTTCTTCGCTGATTGTTTCCTGTACCTGTTCAGCCTGTATTTTTTCAGCATCTGCAAACAAATCCAGCTGCATGAATTCTTCTTTTGGTGCGTCCGTCTCCAGTATAATATTACTTGCAACAACGTACATTCGCCTGACCTGCAGTTGCTTGTCCACAATCTGTGAGTAAAGCTGAACCATTGCTGATACTATCTTTTTTGTTGATGAAGTAAACTTCCCCAAATTCATAGAACCGTGTGCCTGCTTCGGCACTCTCCTGCCGTAATGGTCTGTTTCAAATTTACCGTCATAATCCTCCGGCACGCCTGTATGGTCGTATCCCACAGTAAGCGTAATCTGATCAGTCACAAGACGTTTTTCAACCATATCCAGCACCAGTAATTCAGTCATTTCACGGACAATCAGCATTCCCTTTTCATAGCTGTACGCACAGGGCAACACCTGTCCCTGGCTCAGACTGTGGGTTCTCGGACGGTAGCTCTTTATATCCGCAATTGTGCACGGTTCCCAGCCCCATGCGTGGTCAATAAGCAGTTCCGCATTAATCCCAAACAGCTTATACAGCTTTTCTTCGTTATATTCCGAACAATCAGCTATATCCCCATTTAGAGTAGACGGACGACATTACTGCCGCCGCCCCTCGACAGAACCGTACGTGCCCTATTAAGGCATACGGCTCTTCAAACAATCTTTACAGACCAATTCCAGATGTTCTTAGAGTCTGTTGGCACTATTTTAGCCACGTGAAGATGCATGCGATTTGAACGAATGCCTATGACGGCGATAAACCGCTGTTTCATGTTCCGTCCGATGCTACTGATAAGTGGGCGGTTTTCAAGGCATACAACAAGCGTGACGTGGAGACGGAAATGGGTATCGAGAGGAAAATAAGCCGTTTCCCTGTTCCTGATTTCGTGTGGGAGGAATACCACCTTGACCAAGAAATCAACGACCGCGGCATTCAGCTTGATTTGCCGCTTGTCCGTAATGCAATTCGTATCGGCGATTGTGCAAAACAGCATCTTACTGAAAAGCTGTGCGAATTGACAGGACTTGAAAATCCAAACTCCGTGCAGCAAATGAAAGGCTGGCTGAAATCGCACGGCGTAGAAATAGAATCCCTCGGCAAAAAGGAAGTGCAGGAACTGATAGATAAAGTTCCGCCGGAAATTCGTGAGGTTCTTTTGCTCCGACAGCAAACCTCCATCCGATTCTCTCGGAAAGACACAGGTGCAGGAACTGATTAAAACGGCAAGAGAACCCGTGCGGTCGGTGCTGGAACTGCGGTTGCAGCTGTCGAAAGCCTCGGTCAAAAAGTATCAAGCCATGCAAAACGCCGTCTGCTCGGATGGTCGTGCAAGAGGAATGTTTCAGTTTTATGGTGCAAATCGTACAGGTCGGGAAGCAGGCAGGATTATACAATTACAGAATTTACCGCAGAACCATATTCCCGATTTGGAAGCGGCACGAAATCTCGTTCTTTCCGGTGATATGGACGCTCTGGAACTTCTCTATGAGGATATTCCCGACACGCTGTCACAGTTAATACGCACGGCATTTGTACCGAAAGCAGGCTATAAATTCATCGTAGCGGACTTCTCTGCTATTGAAGCCCGTGTCATTGCATGGCTTGCAGGCGAACAGTGGAGAATGGACGCTTTTGCAAATGGCGAGGATATTTATTGTGCATCGGCGTCAAAGATGTTCGGCGTTCCTGTTGTAAAACATGGCGTGAACGGACATTTGCGGCAGAAAGGTAAATGTGCCGAATTATCGTGTGGTTATGGCGGCAGCGTAGGTGCTATGAAGGCGTTCGGTGCAGACGCTATGGGACTTTCAGATAATGAGCTGAAGCAAATTGTCACAGATTGGCGGAAGGCATCGCCCAACATCGTACAGCTCTGGTGGGACGTGGAGAGGGCAGCGATCAAGGCAGTCGGCGGCAAAACGCAGACAGAAACACACGGTATCAAATTCAGCTATGAATCGGGATTTCTATTTATTGAACTTCCCTCCGGCAGACGGCTTGCCTATGTAAAGCCACGTATTGAAGAGAACCGTTTTGGCGGTGAATCTATCACCTATGACGGTATCGGCGCATCAAAGAAATGGGAACGGCTGGAGACATACTCCGGCAAGCTCGTGGAAGCCTTGCACAGGAAGAATCACGCTCCATTTCCGAAAACGTTACATGGGGACAGAGAAAACGCTTTGCAGACGGTAAAGTCAGTCTGCCATACAGCCATTTTCTTGGCTACAAAAAGGGAGAGGACGGCTTGCCGGAAATTGTACCGGAAGAAGCTGAAATTGTCCGCTTTATCTACAGAAGCTACATGAACGGTCAGACATCTTACGCCATTGCAAAAATTTTGACAGAACGCCATATTCCAACTCCGGCAGGCAAGGAAAACTGGCGGCAGTCCACCATTGAAAGCATTCTGACA
>USJI01000185.1 GCA_900554975.1 uncultured Ruminococcus sp.
TGACTATCGTGTCTTATAAAAATGCACCCATTAAATGAACAGCAAATTAAAAATTTTTGCTTATCTTTTTCATATTTTTCTAGGAGTGTTAAGTTTAATTGTATGTAAATTTATCTATAAGATGAACAGCGAACTAAAAGTTTTTTGCTTACTTTTTTTCAAAAAAGTAAGTCAGGCTTTTGTAAGTCTGCCTATCTGCTTTTTGAGTACAGGGCCTAAAATTGTTGCAATTACTATTTTTGCAGCATCGCCCGGAAGATACGGTATAACACACATTGTAAGTGACGGAATAAGTCCTGTGCCCTGCTGAATCATGAACCATATAGTACCGAAAATGTAAGCAACGGCAAGTCCGAGAATCATTCCGAGAACGTACATATATATCTTGTCAAACTTGTGGCAGAAGAATCCGCAGATAAGTGCCATGAATATAAATCCTATAAGATATCCGCCGGTAGGGCCTGCAAGTTTTGAAAGTCCGCCTGTGAATCCTGAAAATACCGGCAGACCGACAGTTCCTAAAAGAAGATATACAACTGTGCTGAGTCCGCAGAGTTTCCATTCAAGCATGAATGCCGCAATGTAGATTGCTAGATTCGTAAACGAGATAGGCACAGGGCTGAAAGGTATCGGGATAGATAACGGGCCGGCTATGCACATGAGTGCGGCGGCAAGTCCTACAAGGACTATCTCAAGGGTTTTTGATCTGCTTTTTGTTTTTGTCTGTTCCATTTTTGACTGAACCTCCAGTTTTCTTTTATGGCAGAATTCTGCCATTTCCATAAGTTAACCTTATTATACCATATAAAAACAAATTTGTCACCCTTAAAATTAAATAAGGGTGACATTTTTTGAAAGTTCAGATATTTTATACTAAATTCAGCCCATAACAACTGTAATTTTGTTTGTTTCTTTCAGTTTGTCGGCATGAATGAAGTTGGATTTAAGCTTTTCTCCATTGAGAACTGTTTCAATAACACCGCTCTGAACGTGTTCAGGGTTTGTGATTTCAATTGAAAGCTGTTTTCCTCTGAATGTTTTTTCGATGGTGAAACCGTTCCACTCTGAAGGAATTGCAGGGTCGATTGTCAGCCCCTCAATGTCAGGGCACATACCGCATATACCCTCAACACAGCCGACCATAACTGTTGAAGCTGTACCTGTGAGCCAGTGAACGTGTGAGCGTCCCTCGAAAGGTGAAGCCTTGCTCTCTGTGAACTGTCCGTGTGCGTAAGGCTCGATAACTCTTATTTCCGCCTTGTCGTTCATTGCGGCAGGGGAAGTTTCCATGAAGTATTCAAACGCTCTGTCACCGTGTCCTGCAATAGCCTCAGCAAGGATAAGCCAGCCCTGTGACTGTGAGAATATACCGCCGTTTTCCTTTGTGTCCGGATTGAAAATGTGCATAAGCGCACCATCAAAATAGTGCTGTCTGTAAGGAGGGTCAAGAAGCTTTGCGCCATAAGGTGTGTTGAGTATTTCGTGAACACTGTTCAGAGCCTTTGTGGTACGTTCCTGAGATGCAAAACGGGAAATAACGCTCCAGCTCTGAGGATTGAGCCACATACTTGCTTCAGGGTCGTTTTTCGCACCGACAATAACGCCGTCTTCACGAATACCTCTTATGAATCTGTCTTCGTCCCAGCACTTGTCAAGTGCGTCAGAGAGTTCCTTCTGAACTTTGTCGATGTAGTCGATATAGTCGGAATCATCTCTTATCATAGCCATTTCCTTTATGACACTCATTGCATAGTAGAGCTGGAATGCAACGAAGGTTGATTCGCCCTTTGCACCAAGTCGCAGACAGTCATTCCAGTCGGCATGAAGTCCGGCAGGCATTGAGTGTGAACCGAGTCTTTCCATGGAGAATCTGATAGCATTTTTCAGATGCTCATAAACGGTATCTTCTCCGCCGTTTGCATAGACGATAACCTCGTCAAGGAAACCTATGTTGCCGCTTTCGCCGATATACTTTATAATGGTAGGGAACAGCCAGAGAGCATCGTCTGCACGATATGAAGGGTGTCCTGTTTCCTTTACATATTCAGGGTCGTCAGGAGTGTTTTCGTGACCTGCATTGTGGTTGAATTTAACCAGCGGCAGACCACCGCCGTTATTGACCTGTGCGGAGAGCATAAAGCGAATCTTTTCGACTGCAAGTTCCGGATCAAGGTGAATGATACCCTGTATATCCTGAACTGTATCACGATAGCCGTAGCCGTTTCTGAGTCCGCAGTAAACAAACGAAGCAGCTCTTGACCAGATGAATGTTATAAAGCACTGGAAAGCATTCCATACGTTCACCATGTTGTTGAACTCATCGCTTGGAGTGTTGACCTGGAAGCGGTCGAGAGTTGAATGCCAGTGATTTTTCAGTTCATCAATTTCCTTTTCAGCTTTTGAAGTATCCTTGTAGCTGTTTATAACAGCGTCTGCATCATAGCTGTCCTTTGCACCGAGAACGTATGTCAGAGTAACAGTTTCGCCCGGCTGTAAAGTAATGTCAGACTGGAGAGCACCGCATGAATTTGAGTTGTAGTTCATGGAATTATCAAGCTTTCCGTTTTCAACTGCAACAGGGTTTGAGTATGTTCTGTAAGAACCGATAAAATTATCGAAGTTGCCGCAGTAAGCAGTGATATCAGCACCGACCATACCGAAGAATCTTTCACGATGATCCTTTTTGCTGAATTCGCTTATACGCTGCATAATCTTGTTGCCTTCAAAACTTGTTCTTGAAATGAACTGTGAATACTGTAAATTAACCTGATCCTGTTCGTAGTTATCTTCATTTGTGAATTCAACGAATCCGAAAACAGAAAGATTTCTCGGAACACTGTCATTGTTTGTGATTTTGCAGTTCCACACTTCATGAGTCTTGTTCAGCGGAACATAATATGAAACAGATGCGGCAATCTTCTTGTATTCAGAGCTTATAACCGTATAAGCTGTACCATGGCGGCATTCGCTTTTGTAGCTGTCAAGAGGTTTGCCGACAGGCTGCCATGATGCAGACCAGTAATCATTATCATTATTATCTCTTATGTAGATATATCTTCCCGGAAGAGCCATCATAGAATTAAAGCGATAGCGTGTGATTCTTCCGTTTGCACCGGATTTTACAAAGCTGTAACCCGAAGCGTTATTTGAAATTATTGCACCATATTCCGGTGAGCCGAGGTAGTTTACCCATGAAGCCGGAGTGTCAGGTTTAGTGATAACATATTCCTTATTGGCAAGGTCAAAGTAACCGTATTTCATTTGAATTCTCCTTAAAAAATTGTTTTTTCAGATGTTTTAATGATACCATTAAATCGCCTTTATTGCAACCCCTTTTCAAGTACTTTTTTTAAAAAATCCGCTTTCTGAAGAAAGCTTGGCAAAGACTTTTAGTTTGTTGTTTATCTTATGGTTACACTTATATGAGGCTCGACTATTTATTGAAATACACCGCAATGGCAAACAAAAATCCCCTCTGAACAAGTCAAAGGGGACTGTATAAACATTATATAAA
>USJI01000186.1 GCA_900554975.1 uncultured Ruminococcus sp.
TCATTATTTGAATTCTTGGCAGCAATAACTGTTTCTGTTGCTTCCTCGCCAACCTTTTTACAGATTTTATCAACGCCCTTATCAAATAAGTAACAGGTGTATGAATTTTCCTGTGCTTTTCCATTTTCATAATCAGATTTTCTCTGTTTGATAACCTCAAAAATTTCTTCGTATACTGTCATTATTTATTCTCCTCATCATTATATATTTCATTAAAAAATTGTTGATGATTCTGATAAGCTTTGTATACATTGTATGGCAAGCAACACCTGTCTGCTTTACATTTACAAGCAATGTATCATTATCACAATCGCCATATATACTTACAACTTTCTGCAAATGACCTGATGTTGCACCTTTATTCCAATATTCCTGCCTAGAACGGCTCCAAAACCAGGTATAGCCTGTTTCAAGAGTTCTTTTAAGACTTTCCCTGTTCATATACGCAAGCATAAGAACAGTATTTGTATCAACTTCATAACAAATTGCAGGTATCAGTTCACCTTTGACAAAAAATTTATCAAGATCATTCAAATCAATTTTTATCATAATATATCATTACCCCACAGTCAGTTATCTTACAATAATGCCTTTATCTTTACAATATTTTTTTACTTCTCCTACGGTCAGTTCATTAAAGTGAAACAGTGATGCTGCAAGTGCAGCTGTTGCACCTGTTTTTTCAAATACTTCAGAAAAGTCCTCTATTTTTCCTGCGCCACCACTTGCAATTACTGGAATATTTACAGCTTTGCATACCGCATCAAGCATATCAATATCAAAACCATTTTTAGTTCCGTCAGCATCAATTGAATTCAGGCAAATCTCCCCTGCACCCAGCTTTTCAATAGTATGAACCCATTCAATAAGGTCAAGTTTCATATCAACTCGTCCACCGTTTATATAAACAGTCCACTTTTTATCACCAACTTTTTTTGCATCAATTCCAACACAGATACACTGACTGCCAAAAATGTCTGCACCATCTTTTATAAGTTGTGGATTCTGAACAGCCTGTGAATTAACAGATACTTTATCAGCACCGGCTCTTAAAGTTTCTCTGATATCATCAACAGTTTTTATTCCGCCGCCTACTGTCAAGGGAACAAAAACTTTTTTAGCGGTTTCTCTGACAACATCAAGAAAAACTCCTCTTCCCTCATATGAAGCAGTTATATCATAAAAAACAAGCTCATCTGCTCCCTGCTTATTGTACTCTTCTGCATACAGAACAGGATCACCAACATCCTTTATACCTTCAAAATTAACACCTTTTACAACCTTGCCGTTTCTGACATCAAGGCATGGGATAATTCTTTTAGCAAGCATTTTTATGCTCCTTTCCCGATTTTAATCGCTTCTTTTAGGTCAAGAGTTCCTTTATATATTGACTTTCCACATATTGTTCCATAAAGTCCAAGTTGCTTGCAGGCTTTGATATCATCAATTGTATGTACACCACCGCTTGCAATAATATTACATTTTCCTTCTGTTTTTATATGCATTTCTCTTAACTGTCCGATATTGACGCCTGAAAGTGTACCGTCCTTTGAAATATCGGTTACAATAAAATAGCTTACCCCTATTTCAATCATCTTTTCAGCAAGATCAATATAGTTAACATTTGATTCCTCAAGCCAGCCCTCTGTAGCAACCATGGAGTTAACAGAATCAATGCCCACTGCAATTTTTTCGCTTCCGAACTTGTTTACTGCATCTTCCACGAGTTTAGGATTTTTCAGTGCAGCAGAACCGATTATGACTCTTGAAATACCCATAGATAAATATTCATCTATCGTTTCTATATTTCTGATTCCTCCACCCACTTCAACTTTAAGAGAAGTTTTCTCAGCAACGTCTTTGTATATTCTGGTGTTTACCGGTTTACCTTCTTTAGCACCGTCAAGATCAACCATATGAATCCATTCAGCACCGGATTTTTCAAAACCAAGAGCAGTTTCCATATAATCCGAAGCTACTTTTTCTACGGTAGCAAAGTCGCCTTTAAACAGTCTTACGCAATTTCCGTCCTTGATATCTATAGCAGGTAATATTATCATTTAATAAGTCCTCCGAAATTCTTCAGAATTTTAAGACCGGTATCACCGCTCTTTTCAGGGTGAAACTGTGCTCCGTAAACAGTATTTCCGTCATAAACAAGTGCAGGAACTTTACCGCCATAAACAGAATATGCGGCAATGTTTTTATCGTCACATTCTGCCTTATATGAGTGAACAAAGTACACATAGCTGTCTTTTTCAAGACCGGAAAGCAAAGGACAGTCATTCTGAATTTCAAGCTTATTCCAGCCCATATGAGGAATTATAAGGTCAGGTTCTTCCATTTTTTTGACACAGCCCGGAATAAGTCCCAGTCCGTTGCATTCTTCAAACTCATAACCTTTTTCAAAAATCAGCTGCATTCCAAGGCATATCCCAAGAAATGGTTTCTGTTTTGACTGAGATACAATTGTTTCAATAAGTCCACTTTTTTCCAGCATGGACATAGCGCTTGGAAATGCTCCAACGCCAGGTAAAATCAATGCGTCAGCATTTTCTATATCTTCTTTTTTGTTTGTCAGCATTGAATCGAATCCCAGATAATCAAGTGCATTTTTTACACTAAATATATTTCCGGCACCATAGTCAATTACAGCAATCATTTTTAAAGCCTCCCTTTAGTTGAAAGTGTTTCACCATTGCCAAGTTCAGTAACAGCTGTCTTCAAAGCATGAGCAACTGCTTTGAATGCTGCCTCACATTTGTGATGATCATTAGTTCCATAAAGCATGTTTATGTGAAGAGTAATCCCGGCATTGAAAGCAAATGCCCTGAAAAATTCTTCTGTAAGACACGCATCATACTCACCTATCATCTGATTTGTAAATTCACCCTTAAAAACAAGAAACGGTCTGTTACTGATGTCAAGTGAACAGAATGCAAGAGCTTCGTCCATCGGGATATATGCACTGCCATATCTTGCGATTCCGGACTTATTTCCCAAAGCTTCTGATAAAGCTGTTCCAAGCACTATTCCCGTATCCTCAACAGAATGATGACCATCAACATACAAATCCCCGTTACAATGAATCTGCATACTGATTCCGCTGTGAACTGAAAGAGCAGTCAGCATATGATCAAAAAAACCTATCCCTGTCTTAATATCAGCATTACCTTTTCCGTCCAGTATGACAGATACTTTTATATCAGTTTCCTTTGTTTTTCTTTCAGCATTTCCGCTTCTCATAATATATCCTTTCTTACTGTGCTGTGATTTCTTCCAGAGCATTAAGCAGACTTGTCATTTCTTCCGGAGTACCGACTGTTATTCTGAGATAGTTACTGATTCTTGGCTTATTCCAGTATCTTACAAAAATTTTGCGTTTTTTTAGTTCCTCAAAAATTTCATTTGCCGGTTTGGTATTGTGAGAAGCAAAAATGAAGTTACTCTTTGAATCCGGAA
>USJI01000187.1 GCA_900554975.1 uncultured Ruminococcus sp.
ACCTAATGTTTCCTTCATCAATTCAGTCAGAGAAGTTTCAATGAACCGGGCCGACCTTCCGCCAAGACCTACCGACGCAATTGACGGCTATGACGGAGCAATTCTTACAAGACAGACTTCTGACGAGGAATATGTTCCGAAAGTCCGTAAGATGAGCAATTCGACAAGGGCAAAGGAAATGAGGTCGAAAAAGCGGAACAAGAAAAAAAAGAAACAGCCTGTATTTACATACCCTGTTGAATCGCCGGACGGAATCTATATCAAACCGGAAAAGAAAAAGAAAAAGTTTGTCATAAAGCGTGAAGACACTGCCGCTGCGGCAGATGACAAAAATGACAAGCAGGACAGAATGCTTGAAATGTCAAGCGAGATAAATCCGGAAGAACTTGATCTTAAAATACCGGAAAATTTCGGTGACGACAATATTTTTGAAGAAGCTCCGAAAAAGAAAAAAAAGAAAAAAGAAAAAGCTTTCAATAAAAATCACTCTATCAAGGATTATGACAGCTATGAGGACGCAAGAGAAATAAAACGTGACATTGCTGATATTAAAGGCAGCATATCATTCAGAATTCTTGTCCTTGCCATAACCGCTGTATTCAGCATATATATTTCCGTTGCGGGCAGTATCGGTCTTCCTGTTCCGGATATGCTGAGCGTTCAGCATTCACCTGAAATGTTTGCATGGATACAGATAATAATGCTCGTTCTTTCTGTGGCTGTTTCATTCGGGACAGTGAAAAACGGTCTTGTAAGTCTGTTTACATTCCGTGCAGACAGCGACAGCTTTGCGGCACTGACAACATTTTCTTCACTTGCCGCTGCCGCAGTGTTTACGCAGATGCCGGATATGCTCCAGAAAGAGAAGGTTTTTATATACACTCCTGTTGCTATTGCCTGTCTGTTGGTAAATGCTGTTGGAAAACAGCTTATTCTCAAACGTGCATCACTCAATTTTGAATTCGTTTCAAAAAATTCCGGCAAAGATGCCATTGTATGCGTTGAAAATGACGACAGAGCAGAAAGCCTTACAAGGGGAACTATCGGTGATTTTCCTATTCTTGCAACGATGAGAAAAACAAACTTTATAAAAGACTTTGCAAGATATACATATTCTGTTGATACTGGCGACAAATACAGCCGCATTATCGCTCCGGTGTCATTTGTTTTCTCGCTGTTGTTTGCCGCAGGAATGACATTCTGGAAAATCAGGGCGATAAACAGCGAAGCCCTTTGTTTTGGTGCGTTTATATTCTCCCTGTGTATATGTGCCTGTTCGTGCATGGCAATACCGCTTATTGCAAATATTCCTTTGCAGAAAGCCGCCAAAAAATACTCAAGAAACCATGGCGTAATGCTTGGATATCAAAGCGTTGATGATTATTATGACGTTAATTCAGTCATGATAGATGCAAGTACGCTTTTCCCGACAGGTACAATAAACCTCTGTTCAATAAAGCTGTTCTCGGGAACTAAAATTGACGAGGCTTTAATTGAAGCAGCAAGCCTTTCATCACATGGCAACAGCATTTTAAAAGAGCTTTTCTGTGATATTGTTGCTGACAAACAGCAGTTTATGCATAACGTTGAAAACTTTGTTTATGAGGATTCCATGGGGCTTTGCGGCTGGATAAACAACAGAAGGATACTCCTCGGAAACCGTGAACTTATGAACAGCCACAACATTGAGGGAATCCCGACCAAGACAAAGGAATCCGAATTTACCGAAGGAAACCGTGATGCACTTTATCTTTCAGTTTCAGGAAATCTTGCTGCAATGTTTATAATCGAAATTACAGCGAGTACGGCAGTTAAAAAGAGCCTGAAACGTCTTGAAAAAAGAGATATGGCAATCATTATAAAAAGCGTTGACCCGTTTATTTCAATAAGCCGTCTTTCATCACTTTTCGGATATTCAGAAGAACTTATGAAAATAATCCCTCAGCGTATGGTAAAAGACTTCGATGAAGAAACAAGAAAGGTTAAGAAAGTCAGTGCATCAATGGCGTGTGCAGGAAAATTCACATCCTTTGTACAGCTTTTGATGGGAACAAAATCAATCAGAAAAACTGTCGCCATCGGAGTGGCTATACAGTCTGCGGCAGCACTTCTGGGGCTTATAATTGTTGCCATGAACTGCGTTATGGGTGCTTCGTCACAGCTTTCTGTTTCAATGGCTCTTGCATATCACGCTATATGCACTTTGATTACTGTTATTGCAGTAAAAATCGGAAAAATTTAATAATTTAATATTCCGGATTTGTTTAACAATCCGGAATTTTTGTAAGGAGATATTTATGGAGCAACTCAGTAACACTGAAAAGATAAATATACAAAAACGAAAAGTAAACCGCAAGACAACTCTTCTGCTCATTTTAAGTATAGTAGCAATTCCTGTATTTATCCTGAATCTTTTCTCAACTGTTACTGGTTTTGCAGAGGTTGTAAAAAACTTCTTTTCAATCTGTGATAAATATCCTTCCTCTGTTTCACTGATTTTATTATATGAATTGATTTCAGTTTTTATAATATCGGCATCTGTCGTTGTCTGCTTTATACTGAGCATTATCATAAAGCGAAAAATTTCCACAGAAAATTACAGCGGAACAATTAGTATGCTCAATGCAGCAATGATAATTCTTGTTGTAACTGTTCTTCCGGGACTGATTATTTCACTTATCATGATTGCATTCTTTATTCTGTGGTGTCTTATGACATTTATGCTTATCGCAGATGATCTGATTGCCATCTTTGAGCCATTTTTCAGACTGACCCTTGCGGCTCTTCCGGGAACAATATTTGCCATTATTTATTTTATAATAAGTGCAGATGTCAAAGGCTGTGTCCGGAACATTGTCTTTTATAAGGAACTGAAATAATTTTTACGGAGGTGTTTCATGCAGCTTACAAACGAAGAAAAACTAAAGGCTGAAATAACCAATACCCAAAAGAAATCAAAACATATGCTTATTCTCAGCATTGTTATCATGGTTCTTTACATTCTTTCACATATTCATTCACAGCCGGCTATGGTACAAAATCAGATTGAGTTAGCACTTATAGACACTATATACATACGTTTTCGCATACTTGCTTTTATATCAGATATAGCAATGGGAACGGTCATCACAGTAATTCTCGCCATATCCGCCATAGTATGCAACCGTTGCAGACAGCATGAATATGAAAACACAGGGACAATGCTCAGTGCCGGCAGTTTTTTTTTTATCATTGCCGCCACTCCCATAACCATTATACTTATAACCATTCTACTGTTTTTCATGGCAATGTGTGTCATTACCCTGTTCCTGCTTGTACCGCAGGTATGGGAAAAATTTCAGGTATTTTATGCAATGTCGGTTTCGTCTGTAACAGGCATTATCGGCGGAGGCATATGGATAGTTATGACTTTTGACCTGAAAAAAAGTCTGAAAAATATCAAATTTTATCA
>USJI01000188.1 GCA_900554975.1 uncultured Ruminococcus sp.
TTGAGTGTTGATTTAATCGTAACAACAGGTTCAACAATAGTAATATCCTTCATCTGTTCAAGCGTTGCCTTCATAGTTCTTGCGGCTGTCGGTGCCCATGAGCCATTTTCAAGAATTCCGACTGTTCTTTTCTGGAATGCCTTTGATTTCAGATGGTGAAGGAAATCATCCATGCATGGGAACACACCTGCATCATAACTTGCTGCGGCTAAAATCATTCTGTCATATCTGAAAGCGTCCTCAACAGCTTCTGCCATGTCATCTCTTGAAAGGTCAGCTATTGAAACCTTCGGAGCGCCTTTCTTTTCCAGTATTTCCTTGAGTTTTTTCGCCGCAATGGCTGTATTGCCATGGATAGATGCATAAGCTATAAAGATTCCCTTGTCCTCCGGCTCATAGCTGCTCCATATTGTGTATTTATCAAGATAGTATCCGAGATTTTCTTTGAGTATCGGGCCATGGAGAGGACATATCATCTTAATGACGAGTGCTGATACCTTGTTAAGTAATGCACGAACCTGTGCTCCATACTTTCCGACAATGTTAAAATAATATCTTCTTGCTTCACAAGCCCAGTCCTCGTCCGTATCAAGTGCACCGAACTTTCCGAAACCGTCAGCTGAGAAAAGTATCTTTTCTTTCTTTTCGTATTCTACCATAACTTCCGGCCAGTGCACCATAGGAGCCATGAAAAACTGGAGTGTATGTTCGCCGAGAGAAAGTTCCTCACCCTCTTTTACAATGAGCAATCTTTCAGCATCAACATCAAAAAACTGCGGAAGCATAGCGGCAGACTTTGCATTTACAACCAGTTTCATTTCCGGATATTTTTCAGCGGCTTTCTGAATATTTCCCGCATGGTCAGGTTCAAGATGTGAAATAACCAGATAGTCCGGAGTTCTTTCACCGAGTGCATCAGAAAGATTCGCAAACCATTTTTCCGAAACCCTCATATCAGCAGTATCCATAACAGCAATCTTTTCATCAAGAATCACATATGAGTTGTATGAAACTCCGTTCGGTACGACATACTGGCTTTCAAACAGGTCAATATCCTTATCATCAACGCCAATATAAACAATAGAATCTGAAATTTTAACGTCCATCTTTTTATCCTCCGTTTTAATATAATCAGTAATTATTATCATATCACAATTAACGGTTCCGGTCAACCCCTTACTTTTTTGAAAAAAAGTAAGCAAAAAACTTTTAATTCGATTTTACTTTACTATTACCTTTTACTTTAAGCACGAAAAGCAACTAAACAGATACTTGAAGAAAAAGCAGTTAAACAAAAAAGGGCGACCACTGGTCGCCCACACATTTTATCATGCTGCTCTGTCGTTGATAGCCAATCTCCTTGATGCAATAAACGATATCACAAGGAACACTGCTCCCAGAACAAGGAATGATTCTGCAAGATGGCTGCTTTCGCCGAATACCCACTGCATAAATTCCACCAATTTTGTCATAGCCTTACCCTGAAAACAAACCATGTCAATAATAAAGAACAGCTGTACAAGAACATAGATTCCGATAGGAATAACAAATTTCATAACCTTGCTCAGACGGTAAAACAGAATTCCTATAAAAAGTCCTGTAAAAACTATACCTATATATACTGCCACACCCGTCAGGAATGAAGCAAGATAATCCGATGCATTCATTCCGTCATTATGGTAACCGAAAAATATCTGTTCATATATACTGTTGTAAGTAAATCCGCTTATTTTCTTTTCATAAAAATTACCGATGATATCCACAATAAGCTCTCCGACTGCCGCACTTATCGCAATTAAAATATTGCTTATCGCCATTCCTGTTATCATTGATTTCCTTGACACTCCCGACTGGAGTGAAAGATGAAAGGTTTCCCTGAACGTTGCTATTCCGAGTATTATCATAAATACTATAATGCCGCAGTCCATTCCTCCGACTCCGCCCGCTTCGCCTTGCATTGAAATAAAGCTGAAAAGATGTAACATTATAAGTATTACGCCGAAATAAATTCCTGTTCCCCTTATGGAATTCAAAAAACTATATTTTATCATTTTAATCGTATTCATTTGTTTCTCCTTTGCATATTACGAATTTGTAAGCTGTACAAAAAGCTTCTGAAGATCCATTGCTGTAAACTCTATTCCCTCCGAAGCGTCCTTTTTATCAGGATTTCCGAGAACATAAGCTGTTTTCAGACCGCCTATTGAATCCTGTCCGATAACCTTTTTATCCTTTATATATTCATCTACAACAGCCGCAGAACCTGAAACTGTATATCCTGTTTTAAGAAGATCGTCCCTTGATTCGTTCTTTATAACTTTACCGTCCTTTATGATTATAACATCCTCTATAATAGATGAAACTTCCTCAATGATGTGCGTTGAAATAACACAGCAGAAAGGTTCTTCCGCATACTTTTCCAGCAGAAACTTATAGAACATATCCCTGTGGTTTGCGTCCAGACCGAGAATAGGTTCATCGAAAAATACATAAGGCGTATTAACGGAAAGTGCAATAATTATCTTGTAAATTGAAGTATAGCCTGTTGAAAGCGAACGTGGTGTCTTGTTAAGTTTAAGTCCGAAACTTTCCGCAAGCTTTTTTGCGTACTCCATATCGAAATTGGGATAGAAATTCTTAACCCACTTAAAAATAGTTTTTATTTTCATCTTCTGCGGATAGAGGTTGCTTTCATTCATCAGATAAACCTTCGACAAAGCCCTGTCATTTTCCCTTGAAACTTCACCATCTATTGTTATTTCTCCCTCCGACTGAAAAAGTCTGTTTGAAATAATTTTAAGAAGTGTTGATTTGCCTGCACCATTTCTTCCGAGCAGTCCGTAAATTTTGCCCTCCTCAAATGTAAGGCTGACGTTTTCAAGTGCCCTTACCTTTTTAAATTCCATGGTAACATCTTTTATTTCTATAGCCATTTTAAATTTCTCCTTTACCAAGCATATCTATTATCTCGCTTTTTGTAAATCCAAGCCGCTTTGCCTCGCTGAGCATGGTCTTTACATAATTTTCAAAGAAAGCGTCCTTTCTTTTCTCTTTCAGTTTTCCTTTTGCACCTTTTTCCACAAACATTCCGACACCCCGTTTTTTATAGATTATTCCGCTGTCGACAAGAATATTTATCCCCTTCAGAGCCGTTGCAGGATTTATTTTATATGTCACAGAAAATTCCGTTATGGAAGGAATCTGACTTTCCTCCTCAAACGCTCCTGTAAGAATCGCATCTTCTATCCCCTCAGCTATCTGAATAAAAATAGGCTTGTCGCTGTCAAAATTTATCTGCAAATTATCATTCCTCCGTTCGTTTCTTATCTTGTTAGTTAGTCTACTAATTAACTAACATCATTATCATAGCATAGTTTGTTCCATTTGTCAACCGCTTTTTGAAAAAAGCTTGGCAAAAACTTTTAATTCGATTTTTCTTTACTAT
>USJI01000189.1 GCA_900554975.1 uncultured Ruminococcus sp.
AAGGAGCGAGTGGGAATAATATTTCCTGTTTAATACCTGAGATATATTATTTTTTCGGATGTTGAAAAAAATCCCTGACTGTGTTTTTCAGTCCGGGATTTTTTTATTTGGTTTATTCATCAATAATTGAATAAAATTCCTGTGCCAGGACAGTGCAACAAATTTTTCCTTATATTTTATTTTCGCTCCACGTAATACAATGTGAAAATTCAACAGGAAATATAAATTTCTTGTTGACACCTTAAACAGAAAATACTATAATTTTAAAAGAGATTAAGAGCAGAAATATGAAAGGAAATTTCCTGTGTGACTGCTTCAGGAAGTTTTGATTCGGAAAGGAGAATAAATGAAAACATTTGCACAGAAAATAAAAGCAGAACGCAGCAAACGTGGCTTTACACAGACTGAAATGGGAAATTTTCTCGGCGTTACACAGCGAATGATATTGTCTTATGAAACTGCCGGAAGGCGTCCGCACCGCAGAAAAATGCAGCAGTTTGCAGATGCACTTGAACTGCCTTTTGAATATCTTTATAATGATAAATACGATTCAGTTTTGTTAGTTTTTGATGAAACTTCTGAGAATACCATGGAGAATGACAGCACAAAAACTGATGACGATTTTACAAATACGGAATTACAGGTAATGACAAAACTGGAAATGGAATTTTTACAGGAACGGAGCACAGTGCTTTTTGCAGAGGAAAAACTTCCTCAGGAGCTGAAAGATGATTTTTTTCAGTCGCTTTATGAATCGTATCTTAAATATCGGAAACACTCATCGGATAGTGATGAATAAAAGGCGTTGTATAAATTTAAATTTGTAGGAGTGAATATAGGTGGCGGCTTATCTGGCTATTGATCTGAAAAGCTTTTATGCATCGGTTGAATGCGTTGAAAGGGGACTTGATCCTCTGGATACAAATCTTGTTGTGGCTGATGAAAACAGAACTGAAAAAACGATATGTCTTGCGGTGACACCGTCGCTTAAATCGTACGGACTTCCCGGCAGAGCAAGATTATTTGAAGTTGTGCAGAAAGTAAATGAAATAAACAGAGAGCGGTTTAAAAGGAATAATTATAAGAAGTTTTCCGGAGAATCCTGTCTGGCATCAGAGCTTGAAAATGATATGTCATTGCAGATGAATTATGTGGTGGCACGTCCTCAGATGGCGCACTATATAAAAATCAGTACAGATATTTATAAAATTTATCTTCGTTATATTGCTCCTGAAGATATTCATGTTTATTCTGTTGATGAGGTATTCATGGATATAACAGGATATCTTAAAACGTATAAATGCAGTCCGTATGAACTTGCACAGAAGATAATCCGTGAAGTTCTTCGTGAAACTGGCATAACGGCTACGGCAGGGATAGGAACGAACCTTTATCTTGCAAAGATAGCTATGGATATTGTTGCAAAGCATATGCCGGCAGATGAATATGGTGTCCGTATTGCACAGCTTGACGAGATGTCATACAGAAAACAGCTCTGGGGACATCGTCCTGTAACGGATTTCTGGCGTGTCGGAAGCGGATACAGAAAAAGACTTGAATCACTGGGTATTTATACTATGGGTGATATAGCCGCATATTCACTTCAAAATGAAGAAAAACTTTATAAGATGTTTGGCGTTAATGCAGAACTTCTTATTGACCATGCATGGGGCTGGGAACCATGCACCATCGCTGACATAAAGGCGTATCAGCCGGAGAACAGGAGTATAAGTCAGGGGCAGGTTTTATCGTGTCCGTATTCATTTGAAAAGGGCAGACTTATTGTGAAAGAAATGACAGATCAGCTTGTTCTGGACCTTGTTCAGAAGGGACTTGTTACTGACCAGATGATTCTTACAGTCGGGTATGACACTGCCGGAGTGCCGGAAAATTACAGCGGAAAATTTGAAAATGATCGTTACGGCAAAAAAGTTCCGAAACCGGCACATGGCTCTCAGCGTCTGGAATTTCCGACATCATCAACAAAAGAGATAACTGCTGCTGTTTTAAAGATTTATGATACAGTTGTGAACAGGAAACTCATGGTCAGAAGAATGTATGTGGTGGCAAACCATGTTGTGAGAAATGAAACGATTGACAATGAACAGCCGGTGCAGTTCAGCTTATTTGAGGATACTGACGTTACACAGCAGATTCAGGAAAAAAGAAAGGCAGAACTGGAAAGGGAACGCAGACTTCAGAAAGCAGTGATTTCGATAAAGGAAAAGTACGGCAAAAATGCCATTTTAAAGGGTATGAATTTTCAGGAAGGTGCTACTGCCATTGAGCGGAACGGACAGGTTGGCGGACACAAGGCTTAGGGGGATAAGATGACAATACAGGAAAAATTATTTTCAATGCAGGATATTAAATATCGTGACTTTCATTCAAAACTTGTTCCGGATAAGGAAAAGGAATATGCTATTGGTGTTAGAACGCCTCAGCTCAGAGCACTGGCTAAGGAATTGTTTAAAACGGAAGAAGCAGAAGGATTTTTACAGGAACTTCCGCATCGTTACTTTGAGGAAAATCAGCTGCATTCATTTTTAATAGCACAGATAAAGGATTATGATACAGCGATAAGTGAGGTGAAACGCTTTCTGCCTTATATTGATAACTGGGCAACGTGCGACCAGCTTAATCCGAAAGTTTTTAAAAAGAATACAGATAAACTCATTTCTGAAATAAAGGAATGGATACATTCTGAGCATACCTATACAGTCAGGTTCGGGGTATGTATGCTTATGAACTATTACCTTGATGACAATTTTAAAACTGAATATACCGATATGGTTTCGGAGATAAGAAGTGAAGAATATTATATAAATATGGTTATTGCATGGTATTTTGCAACGGCACTTGCAAAACAGTATGACTCAGTTCTGCCATACATAGAACAGGGCAGACTTTCTGTATGGACGCATAATAAAACTATTCAGAAGGCAAGGGAAAGTTTCAGAATTACAGATGAACAGAAAAGCTGTCTTAAAACGCTGAAAAGGTGAGTAACATGGAAAATGAAAGCAAATATCAGGATATAATAAATCTTCCGCATCATGTTTCGGAAAGGCACAGACCAATGTCTATGCATGACCGTGCAGCACAGTTTTCACCGTTTGCGGCTCTTAACGGATACAGCGATGCAATTGCTGAAACAGGACGTCTGGTTGAAACTGAAGTTGAAAACAAGAACCACAATGATGAATAATAAAAAGCCGGATCATTCTGTTTGGGCAAAACGATTCGGCTTGACTTTTTACTGTCGATTATTTTTTCTGTAATTAAGGCAGGTTATATTTTCAATTTTTTTGAACTGTTTTGAAAAATAACTCGGGTCATTGAATCCACAGAGTTCTGAAATTTCCTCAATGGATTTATTTGTATGGGACAGGAGGTCTTTTGCCTGTTTCATTTTCTTATTTATTATAGATTTTGAT
>USJI01000190.1 GCA_900554975.1 uncultured Ruminococcus sp.
TTTTAATGCAATTTCCGACTTGTTGCTGATGTATACCTTTTTATTATTTTCAGCAATCATTTTCTGTCCGTCATCATATGAAACAAGCCCTGCCGGAAGGGTTTCACATACAATGTCTATATTTTCATTATTGCCCTGAGTGTTATAGAAAATTATTCCCACAGCACCATTTGCGGCAGCATTTTCAGCTTTTTCCTCAAATTCTATTTCACCTCTTGCAACGAGAGCAACCTTTCCGTTGACATCAATGCCTTCATAGTCTGATTCTGTTCCGGTTCCAGGAACAGGAACATATTCAAGGGTTTTGCCGTTGAGTGCATTTGAAATATTTGTCATATCAGTTGTGTCTGATAAATCTCCGATAAGTTCATATGAATTATCCCCGACTTTTACGGAGATTATATACTGAAAATAGTTTTCAGCAGATCCTACTGAAAGGGCACTGATTATATTGGTCGGATAACCGCCTGTGGAATAGTCAAGTAGTCCTGTATTTTCATTTTTTCCGTCATTTCCGGCGGCAACGCAGAATACTATACCTGAATCATTAAGGTTGCTTATAGCTTCAGAAGTAAGTACATTGTCATAGTTTGTAGTACCTGTTGCACCGTAACTTGCATTTATTACATCTGCTCCTATGAACATACAGTCATCATAAGCTGCTAATAATTTGCTTTCTTCGAAATCGTATGCTGACATAAGTGCGAGCTGTGCATCAGGAGCAATGCCCTGCGGAGCGTATGAGGAATTTGTTACGGCAGATGCGTTGCCTGCTGCAATACCTGCAACGTGGGTTCCGTGGTCGTCAAACGTTTTCAGCGTATCATTTGTTTTGTCATAATAATTAAATGCAAACGGTATTTTTTCGCTGTAATAGAAATTCTTTCCGCCGGCACTTGATGCAGATGTATATTTGGATATGGCTGACACATCATCTTTGCTGAGCCTTCCTGTAGCACCCTCAGGCATTGTAAGGTATTCATGTTTCAGGTCGAACGCACTGTCGATAACAGCAATTACCATCTGATCGCCTTTGTAATCCGTATCAGTTGTGCCTATCGAATCCATTATTCTCTGGCTGAGGTCTGTTTTTGAATATGAATATGTTTCAGCAGTATTTTTCTTTTCAGCTGTTTCAGAAGATGAACCAACATATTCTGTCACTTCAATACCGGATATTCCAAGCGATGTCTGGTTGCGTTTAACCTGTTTGTAATCCTTGTAGCTTAATACGACAGAAAAGCCATTGAATGCGGCAGTGTAATCATATTCGGAGTATACATTTTCTCCTGTCAGGTTGCTAATCTGTTCAATTGCAAATTCATGTTCTTCCATAATTGAAGCGTATTCCGCCTTACCTTCATCAGTAAGGATATACTTGTCCACGCCTTCTTTTATGGCAGTTTCATTTTTGCAAAGCGGATCTTCCAGAAGTTTTACAACACATCTGACGTCTGAACAGTCAGCACCGTCATTATAAAGAAATGAGGCAAGAGCCTGTGAACCGGCTGACATTACTGAGCATATAGTCAGTGCGGCAGATGTGAAAACTGATATGAATTTTTTCATTCTTCTCCTCCTTATTTACAGAAATTTGTAAATATAATTTAATAGTTTTATTATACCTTATTTTGGAGATAAGGTCAATTACACAAAAGTAACGATTTGAGGATACATTAAAAAATCCGCCGGAATGTCAGCTTCCGGCGGATAGTTTGTTCTTATTTCTTTTTGTAAACGCTTACGATTTCTCCCGTAAACGCTTTGTGAAGAGGGTCTTTTTCATAGAATTTCAGCAGACTTTTGTCAATGAAATTTTCAGACTGCATATCCTGATTGTAAAGCTTTCTGCATACAAAAATGAGCTTTGCTTCTTCAAATGCAGTACAGCCGTCAAATTCAGCAGGAGTCAGACCGGTTTCCTTTGCCTTGTCACAGTCACGTCCGGAATGTGAGCCGCAGAAATTTAATGCGCTTCTGTATTTTTCATCAAAAAATGATACTGTGAAGTAATCATTTTTTTCAATCAGTTCAAATGTCTTTCTGTTGGGTCTTACAACCGTTGTGAAAACCGGAGCATTCCATACAAATCCCAGCTGTCCCCATGAAGCAGTCATAGTGTTGTATTCGCTGAGATTACCGCTTGTCAGAAGAAACCAGTCCTTTCCGATGAGCCTGAACGGATTGAATTCCAGTTCATTTATTTCTGTTTTTTCAAAATTCATAAAATATTCTTCCTTTCAGATAATAAAATAAAATGCATACAACAATATATTATCACAAAAGAAGAAATATTACAAGGGGTCAGGCTCTTTTAAGTGCAGGTTTATACTGAAGTCTGAGTTTGTCAGTAATGAGTGCTATAAACTCGGAATTGGTAGGTTTTCCCTTGCATGTGTTGACCGTATAGCCGAAAAATGAGTTCAGTGTGTCAAGGTCGCCTCTGTCCCATGCAATTTCAATAGCGTGTCTTATGGCTCTTTCAACTCTTGAAGATGTTGTATCAAATTTTTTAGCAACAGTGGGATAAAGCATCTTTGTGACGCTTTCAAGAAGTTCCTTGTCTTCGAGTGAAGCCAGAATAGCTTCTCTTAAGTAATGATAACCTTTGATATGTGCAGGAACGCCAAGCTGATGTATAACTTCGGTGACAACCACTTCCATGTCCTGGTCAGAGGTTTCCTTTTTTACACCTGTTCCCTGAACGAGAGAAATTATTCTGTCACCAAGAGAATTGACATCAAACGGCTTTAACATGAAGTATGCCGCACCGTTTTGCATAACCTGTTTTTCTATAAACGGGTTATCATAAGAGGACGTAACAATAAACTCAGGTTTCTTGCCGCCGAGATCCTGAACTTTCTTGATGAGTTCTATGGCATCCATGTGCGGAAGAATAGCGTCTACTACAACTACATCGGGACTGTCATTTTTTATTGTCTCAAACAGTAACCCGCCGTCTTTTTGTCTTGTGAAGGCATACATGCCCATGCTTCTCAATGCACTGGCACAAGTTATACCGTATTCAACGCTGTCGTCTCCAATTAACACCTTAATTTTATTTACCATTGTTCTACCTCCAATTTTTTCTACTTCTTTATATTAACACATTAAATTTAATAATGCAATAGCAATTATTAATTGTTTTTATCAAAAGATGCGCTTAATTGTAAAAAAGATGTTATCAAATTGTTAAGAAGTCCCTTTGAAATAACAAAACAGTGCAAACGAATTTAAACTTTAACATGGTTTAACAATAAAAATTCTAAAACCGCAATTTTTACAAACGATTTATTTTTCATTGTTTTTTCAGGATTAGAACTAAAAATCCGCTGATTTTTCTTAATGTGGCAAAGCTTATTTTTTAAAAAAGTTCCGGTTTCAGTTTGTATTTTTATTATATAGGAA
>USJI01000191.1 GCA_900554975.1 uncultured Ruminococcus sp.
CCGTTCTGACCAAGTTTATATATTGCAAAAAGATATTTTTTCTGGGAGTGCGTAAGCATACTTTATTTAGCCCCTTTTTTTGAATGTGCATGGCATAAGCTGGAATTCGGACAACAGCCGCAGTTACAGCCGCATGAAGATTTTCCTCTTTTTTTATCCTTTAAAAGCTTGTAAATTATCGCTCCGACTATTGCAGCAACAACAACAGCTACTATTATCGTTCCGATATTATCAGCAAAAAAAGCCAGCATAAGAAAGCCTCCTTAAATATCCGAAACAGCAAACGCCCTCTCTGAAAGGGCGTTTAACTGACGGTTTAACAATTATCTGATTTTAAATCACACTCTTGCTTTAACCTTTGAAGTAAGCTTTTCACTTTCCTTGTAAGGTCTTACAAGCATGTAGATTATGAAAGCAACGAGAATGAAAGCAACAATAAGACCAAGAACATTTACATTACCTGTGAAGATTCCGCCTATCTGATAGATGCAGAGTGAAACTGCATAAGCGAATACACACTGATAACCGATAGCGAATGCTGTCCATTTTGCATTGTTCATTTCTCTCTTGATAGCACCAATTGCCGCAAAGCAAGGAGCACAAAGAAGATTGAATACGAGGTAAGAGAATGCTGCAAGCTTTGAACCATCAAAACCATACTGTGCAACATTTGCCCAGATTTCATCACCGTTTTCAGAAAGCTCTCCGCCGAAGTGGAACAGCTGACCAAATGTAGCAACAACGTTTTCTTTAGCAACAAGACCTGTTACGGCTGCAACAGCATCTCTCCACTTGCCCCAGCCGAGAGGAGCAAATATCCATGCGATAGCATTTCCGACTTTTGCAAGAATTGAATTGTCGATATCTTCAACCATACCAAAACCGTTTTCCCAGCCGAAGCCCTGAAGGAACCAGATTATGATAGTTGAAAGTGTGATGATAGTACCAGCCTTCTTGATGAATGACCAGCCACGTTCCCACATTGAACGAAGAACGTTTCCTACTGTTGGGAGATGGTAAGCAGGAAGTTCCATAACGAATGGCGCTGGATCACCGGCAAATATCTTTGTCTTTTTAAGCATGATACCTGAAATGATGATAGCCGCAACACCGATAAAGTAAGCTGATGTTCCTACCCAGCCTGCATTATCAAAAAGTGCACCGGCAATAAGTCCGATAATAGGGAGCTTAGCACCGCAAGGGATAAATGTTGTTGTCATGATTGTCATACGGCGGTCACGTTCATTTTCAATTGTTCTTGACGCCATAACACCAGGAACGCCGCAACCTGTACCGATGAGCATCGGGATAAATGATTTACCGGAAAGTCCGAACTTTCTGAAAATTCTGTCCATTACGAACGCAATTCTTGCCATGTAACCACATGATTCAAGAAAAGCAAGGAAGATAAAGAGAACGAGCATCTGAGGAACGAAGCCGATTACCGCACCGACACCGCCGATGATACCGTCAACAATAAGTCCTTCAAGCCAGTCAGCGCAATTGAGTTTTTCAAGAAGTGTTGACATACCGCCCTGACACCATTCACCTACGAATACATCATTTACCCAGTCTGTACACCAGCTTCCGACTGTTGTAATTGATACATAATAAACAATGAACATTACAACCGCAAAAATAGGAAGTGCAAGCCAGCGGTTTGTAACAATCTTATCAATCTTATCTGATGTTGTAAGCTGACCTTTGTTCTTCTTTTTATAGCAGTCCTTAATTATTGATGCTATGTAAATATAACGCTCATTTGTGATAATACTTTCTGAGTCATCATCCATTTCTTTTTCAGCAGAAGTAATATCATTTTCAATATGATTTCTTACTTCTTCGCTCATTTTGAGTTTCTCAAGAACCTTGTCATCACGCTCAAATATCTTTATAGCATACCATCTCTGCTGTTCTTCCGGAACATCGTGGAGAAAAGCTTCTTCAATATGAGCAATAGCGTGTTCAACAACACCATTGAATGAATGCTGAGGAACCATAGGCTCGCTTGCCTTTGCAGCCTTAATTGCCAGTTCAGCGGCTTCTTTTATACCTGTTCCCTTCAGAGCAGATATTTCGCATACTGTACAGCCAAGTTCCTTGGCAAGCTGTGAAGTATTTATCTTGTCGCCGTTTTTCTTTACAACGTCCATCATGTTGATAGCAACAACAACAGGAATTCCAAGTTCAACAAGCTGTGTTGTAAGATAAAGGTTTCTTTCAAGGTTAGTACCGTCGATAATATTTAAAATAGCGTCCGGTCTTTCATCAATAAGATAGTTTCTCGCAACAACTTCTTCGAGTGTGTAAGGAGAAAGTGAATAAATACCCGGCAAGTCCATTATCACAACATCTTTGTGATTTTTAAGCTTACCTTCTTTTTTCTCAACGGTAACACCAGGCCAGTTTCCTACAAACTGGTTAGAACCCGTTAACGCATTGAACAATGTAGTTTTACCGCAGTTCGGGTTACCGGCAAGGGCGATTTTAATTTCCATCATTAAATCAATTCCTTTCTATAACAAGTCAGCATATGCCAACCCATATGTACTTATGCATGGAAAATGCACAAATAAATGCCTCAATTATTCTGTTTCAATAATTTCAGCATCAGCCTTACGCAGAGATAATTCATAACCTCTTACAGTAACTTCAACCGGGTCACCAAGCGGTGCAACTTTTCTTATGTAAACCTGCACACCTTTTGTAATACCCATGTCCATGATTCTGCGCTTTATCGCTCCGACACCGTTAATTTTCTTTACGGTAACTGTCTGACCGACCTTAGCATTTCTTAGTGTTGACATTGTTTTCCCTCCATATCATACCATAATTTTGCTTGCCATTTCTTTAGAAACAGCAACTCTTGAATCCTTAACATTTACGATTACATTACCGCTTATTTCGCTTATAACCGTAACCATACCGCCGGCAACAAATCCAAGATTTTCAAGAAATTGTCTTGTTTCAGCATTTCCGCCGACCTTTTTTATCATGTTTTCTTCGCCAACATTAGCAAAAGTCAAAGGCATCACAATACTTCCTCCTCTTCGCTAAAATAAGTTTAGATAAAAGTTAGATTAGTCTAACTTTATAGCTTAATTTATGCGGTTAGCGTTTCCTAACCGCATATAATATATTACCCTAACAGTCAAAAAAAGTCAAGCGTTTTTTTATGATTTTCATCCTGAATTTTAAACTTTGGAAACATTTTCATAAATTAGACATGACTAACTCTAAATTATAGTGATTTTGCACAAATAAAGTTAAAAAATCAGCCCATACACTCATGATTAAGGTAACACCGCACAAATAACACAATAAAAATGCAATCTGTGCGGCGTTCCTGTATGAAGATGATATATGGATTTTCAGAACCTGTTCTCACAAAATTTGTGAATAAG
>USJI01000192.1 GCA_900554975.1 uncultured Ruminococcus sp.
GCATACATTGCGGATTCTTTTCCGAAATTCCTTGAGAATGAAAGATAGCTTACGTTCGGATCCTTTTTGCTGTATTCTTCAAGAACTTTCAGTGTGTTATCCTTTGAACCGTCATCCACGAACAGATATTCCATGTCAACATCATATTTTGATTTCATTGAATCATACACTTTGTTTATAGCGTCCAGAAAGTAAGGGATAGTTTCCTGTTCGTTGTAGCATGGTATGATAACTGTAATAAGTTCTGACATAATTTCTCCTTTGAATCTGAAGTTATATGAATATTGTAGCATATTTTACAGAAAAGTGCAACATTTAAACAGAAAATTTATTTTGTTTTATAATTTCTGCCCTTTGATTTCTGAAATGCTTTCTGTTACAGCTTTGCAGTGTACTGCAAACGGATATATTTTTTCAAGTGTCTGAACGCAGTTTTCAGCATCTTTCGGATTCTCAAATATTCCGAATACAGAAGAACCGCTTCCGCTCATGACGGCGGTTTTTGCATCAAAACGTTTCATAAGTTTCTTGATGTCGAAAACATCACGGCAGTCTGTAACCTTTTCAAAAATATTTCCGCAAAGATTGCAGTTGTCAGGAAATCTGCCTTTGTCGATAGCTTTCAGAAATTTTTTATTGTCAATCTTTTCATGTCTTTCAAGACGGTCTATCATCTGATAGGCGAGGGGAGTTGATATCCCTGATTCTCCTTTTGCAATAACAATATCAACAGGTGGTATGTACCTTACCGGTTCAATGATTTCACCTATTCCACGAACGAAAGCTGTTCCGCCATAAAGGAAAAAAGGAGTATCTGCACTTACTTTTTCACCTATCTCAGCAAGTTCCTGTATTGAAAGATAAGTTCCGTAGAGCTTGTTTAAAGCGTAGAGTACAGCCGCACCGTCAGCACTTCCTCCGCCAAGACCTGCCTGTGAAGGAATGTGCTTTTCGATGTAGATATCTGCTCCGGCATCTGTTTCTGTTTCCTCGAAAAAGAGCCTTGCGGCTTTGTGTGCTATATTTTTTTCGTCGCATGGTATACCGCTTACACTGCATCCGAGGCTGATGCCGGAAAGTCTTTTTGAAACCGTTATAAAGTCATATATTCCGACGCTTTGGAATATGCTTTCAAGAAGGTGATATCCGTTGTCCATTCTGCCGACAACGTCAAGAGTGAGGTTTATTTTAGCTGATGCTTTAACTGTTATACTGTCCATATTTTATTTCTTGTCCCTGATAAAGTTTTCGATTCGTTTGAGAGCCTCCATAAGATGCTTAAGAGAATAAGCATAGGAAACTCTTATAAAGCCTTCGCCGCACTGTCCGAAAGCATTTCCCGGAACAACAGCAACCTTCTGTTCGTTAAGAAGTTTTTCACAGAATTCTTCGCTTGAAAGACCAGTGCTTTTAATACATGGGAACACATAGAAAGCACCCTCCGGATTAAAGCATTCAAGACCCATTTTATTAAAGCTGTCAACAAGAAGACGGCGGCGGACGTTATATTCCGCAACCATTTTTTTGACTTCTTCCTCGCAGCAGGTAAGCGCTTCAATTGCGGCATACTGGCTGACTGTCGGTGAACTCATTATAGCATACTGGTGTATTTTGAGTATCTGTTTTACAACCGGAGCAGGAGCGGCAAGATATCCCAGACGCCAGCCTGTCATAGCAAAAGCCTTTGAGAAACCGTTGATGTAAATGGTTCTTTCTCTCATCCCTTCGAGTTCGATGATTGAGCAATGCTTTCTTCCGTATGTAAGCTCTGAATATATTTCATCTGACAGAACCATGATATTTGTGTCCCTTAAAACCTCTGCTATCGGTTCGAGGTCTTCTCTTGTCATGACTGCACCTGTCGGGTTGTTCGGGAAAGGAAGAATCAGCAGTTTTGTCTTGTCTGTTATCTTTTCTCTGAGTGAATCAGCTTTCAGCTTGAAATTGTCTTCAAGGCGTGTTTCAACAGTGACCGGAACACCGCCCATAAGTGAAACTATCGGTGCATAACAGACGAAACAGGGTTCAACGATAAGAACCTCATCTCCCGGATTGACAAGTGCTCTGATAGAAATATCTATGGCTTCTGAACCGCCGACTGTAACTATCATTTCATCTTCAGGATGATAGCTTACACCGGTTTTTTTCTCAGTATACTTTGAAATTTCACTTCGGAGCGAAGCAAGACCTGAGTTGGCAGTATATATAATTCTCTTCGTTTCAAGAGTATTGATAGCGGCTTTTCTTACTGCCCAGGGAGTCTGGAAATCAGGTTCGCCGACACCAAGACTGATAACGCCTTCGACGTTTGCCGCAAGGTCGAAGAACTTTCGTATTCCTGAAGGTTTTATTTTCTTTATCTTGTCAGAAAGTATTTCATCATAATTTATCACGGAGCAATTAAACCCCTTTCATCTGCATCTTCTTCCTGAATGAAGATGCCTTTTTCTTTGTATGTCTTGAGGACAAAATGTGTGGTTGTTGAGAGAACTCCCTCAATTGTTGAAAGCCTCTGAGCCACGAAAAGTGCAATTGTCTTGTAGTCTGTTCCTGTAACTGTTACTGCAAGGTCATATGAGCCTGACATAAGGGAAACGCTGTCTACTTCGTCATACATCATGACTGTTTTTGCAAGTTCATCGAATCCGCAGTCACGCTTTGGTGTAACTTTCAGTTCTATAATAGCTATAACTGTGCTTTTGTCTGCACGGTTTTCGTCCACGATTGCACTGTATCCTTTTATAATACCATCGTTTTCAAGCTTTTCTATCTGTTTTGCAACATCTTCCGGTGTTGTGCCGAGCATGGCGGCAAGCTGTTCATTTGAAAATCTGGCGTTTCTTTTAAGAAGTTTTACTAAATCGTTCATAATTTTCCTCCCTTAAATATCAAGAAAATGCGGTTCATGCTTCAGGTAGTATGCAGCTTTTGTAAATCCAGCCTTTTTGGCAAGAGCAATTCCTTCGGGTATTCCTTTTGCAAGGTCTGCTGTTGAATGACAGTCAGAGCCGAAAGTTATAATTGTTCCGCCAAGGTCTTTGTAAAGCTTTATATATTCGTATGAAGGGAAAGTTTTTCCGTATTCCTGTCTTAAACCGGAAGTATTGATCTCAATTCCCTTTCCATTTTTTATGACAGTTTTGAAAATTTCGGCAATAATATCCCTGTAATGTTCCATATCGACTTTTATTTTCTGTTCGCCTTCTATATATCTGAGTGCATAGGTAAGATGACCTAAAATATCGAAACCGTCCCACTGGCAGAGTTTCAGTATTTCATTAAAATTCTTTTCCATAAGTTCCGGAACATTTTCCTTTGAGTAATCAAGAAATGCGAAATCATCATGATCCGGAAGTTCATGCATTGAACCTATGATATAATCAAGTCTTTTGTCAGAAA
>USJI01000193.1 GCA_900554975.1 uncultured Ruminococcus sp.
ATTTATAACGCAGACAACTATTCCATTATAATCTGTGATTCAAATAATCAACCCATATGGTCTTTTGGAGATGGGGTAAAATATGAAGATTTATTTTCTATATAATGCCTCAGCTATATTGAAAGATCAAATCAATCAGAAGTACATAAGCGACATTGCAGAAACAATATTTGAGCAGAATGTAACTTCTTTAATTCTTAAGGAATGTACAAATTTATCATTAGGAAAAAGTAAGCTGGATTATTATTGCATAATTGATGCAAAATTGGAATGTGATCCATTACAGAAAAAGAGGATTTTTTCAGAAAAGTTATGTCAAATAATGAATAATATAAATGACAGAACATTAAACGGCGTTGTAAAAATACAAACTGGTTTTAATATTGATTCAGATGTGAAGCATCCTGAAAAACCATCTGAATTATCTGCCAAGACAACAGATCAGGAATTTGATTACGAACAGCGTGCAGAAATGTATGAACCGGTTGTTCCATCATATACTTTTGATCGGGTAATTCTTCCGAAAAAAGTTCTGGATAAAATTGAAGAATCACTTGCTGTTTTAGAGTATGAAGAAAAGGTGTTCAAAGAATGGGGATTATATTCAATTCAGCCTAATCCTTCGTCAGCATTGAGTTTTTATGGACCTTCCGGTACAGGAAAAACAATGGCAGCAGAGGCTATTGCAAATAAGCTTGGTAAAAAGATACTTAAAGTAAGTTATGCCGATATAGAAAGCAAGTATCATGGTGAAGGTCCTAAAATGGTTAAAGCAATATTTTTGGCTGCTCAAAAAAATGATGCTGTTTTGTTTATTGATGAGGCAGATTCTCTTCTTTCCAAACGATTGACAAATGTTACACAAGGATCAGAACAAGCAATAAATTCTATGAGGAGCCAGTTGCTTATATGTCTTGAAGAATTTAAAGGTATTGTAATATTTGCTACTAATCTTGTGGTGAATTATGATCAGGCTTTTTTGACTCGTTTAATAAATGTAGAATTTGTTAAACCAGATAAAGAGTGTCGTAAAAAAATATGGGATGTACATATTAAACCTGTAAATAGCAATCAGCTTAATATACCTTTGGATGATGATGTAAATACAGATGAATTAGCTGAAAAATATGATTTTTGTGGAAGAGAAATCAGAAAAGCAGTTATATCAGCGTGTATTAGAGCAGCAATGAATAGTCAGAATAGCGTAAGTCAGCAGAATTTTATTGATTCATCCGATAAAATTCTTTCTGAACAAGATAGTTTGTCAAAAGCTAAAGACCATACGATATCAGTTGCTGCAAATAATAATCCCTTAACGTCAAAACAACAGAGCATTTTAAAAACAGCAATAAAATCAGAATTGAATAAACAAACCGTCTGATTTATTTTTTGATCGTATCAACCCTCAGAGTCAAATATATATTATAAATCCGATAAGGTAACTTTCAGCCTTATCGGATTTTTTGTTTTTGGAGGTATTTTGAAATGGGAGGAAAAAGGTTCTGCAACCACTGCGGAGAGGAACTCATAGAGGGAGAGGGAACAACTGTTAGCGGAGATCTGCTCTGTGATGAGTGTGTTGAGGAACTCTGCGTAACCTGTGAGCATTGTTCCGAGGTAATTTATACGGACGATAGTATCACAGACGACCACACATGGCTCTGTCAGGATTGCTACGAAAGTTATTACCGCAGATGTGAAAGCTGCGACAGAATCATTCATGACAACGATGTTAACTGGCATATGGATCTGCCTTACTGTGATCGATGTTATGATGAAATTAATGACGATGACGAAATCGAAGATTACAGCTATAAACCGATGCCTTGTTTCAGAGGGGATGGAAAGCTTTACATGGGTGTTGAGCTTGAAATCGACTGTGGGGGTAAAGATAACGATAACGCATACAGGCTTAAAAGTATCGACAACAGTCAGCTTGAAAATATCTACATAAAAAGTGATGGCTCACTCGATGAAGGGCTTGAAATAGTTTCCCACCCAATGACACTTGACTATCACATGAATGAAATGGACTGGGAGAGTGTTATGAAAGAGGCTGTTAATCTTGGTTATCGTTCTCATCAGACAAGTACTTGCGGTTTACATGTTCATGTAAATCGTAACGCTTTTGGTGAGAATCAATCGGAGCAGGAAGAGGTAATCAGTAAGATACTTTTCTTTGTCGAAAAAAACTGGAACGAGCTTTTCAAGTTCAGCAGAAGAAACAGCTGCAACATGAACCGATGGTCAGCAAGATATGGCTTTGAGAAAACAGGAAAGCAGATTCTTGACAAGGCTAAAGACGGCAGTAACGGACGATATGTTGCCGTAAATCTGAAAAATTATCATACCATTGAATTCAGACTTTTCAGAGGAACCCTTAAATACAATACATTCATAGCCACATTGCAGATGGTAAATAAAATCTGTGATGTGGCTGTTTCTTTGTCCGAGAGCGAGATTGACGAAATGAGCTGGTCGGATTTTGTGAGTACCATTGGGGAAAAAGAGTTGATTCAGTATCTTAAAGAACGCAAACTGTATATCAACGATGAAGTGATAGCAAAGACAATTGCATCTCTCATGGAGGGATACAATGTTGACACACTTGATGATATCGGCTGCTTTATTGTGCTTGAAAAGGACGAATTTGCTGACTTTTCAATATCCGAAATGGAGTTTGCTGAAGTGCTTGAAATCGGAAATAAAACATATCTTCATGGTGTAAGAATTGTTAGTGATAACTATGGTGAAGAAATGTTTCTGCCCATTGAGGTGATAAAAGTATGAGCAGTCTGATAATACCTAAAGTAGCACTTTATGCCCGTTTCAGTTCTGATAATCAGCGTACTGAAAGTATAGACGCACAGATAAGGGCAATGAAATCCTACTGCAAACAACAGCACTGGCAGATTGTTGCGACTTACATCGACGAGGCAAGGTCTGCAACAACTGATAACAGACCTGATTTTCAGAGAATGATATCTGACAGTTCCAGGGGGATTTTTGATGTGGTGCTTGTACATAAGCTTGACAGGTTTTCAAGAAATCGTTATGATTCAGCAATCTATAAGAGTAAATTGAAAAAGAACAATGTGAGTATTGCAAGCGTACTTGAAAGAATCGATGATTCTCCGGAATCAGTTATGATGGAGGCTATGCTTGAAGGTATGGCTGAGTACTATTCAAAAAATCTCAGCCGTGAGGTTATGAAGGGAATGAATGAAACAGCATTGCAGTGCAGGCATACAGGCGGTTGTACACCTCTGGGCTATGATTTGAACAGTGACAGAATGCTCATAATAAATCCGCATGAAGCAGAATCTGTCAGAATAATCTTTGAGATGTACGACAATGGCTATGGTTA
>USJI01000194.1 GCA_900554975.1 uncultured Ruminococcus sp.
GTCCTGCTGTATATGCCATTGCCTGATACCTGAAATATATGCAGCCTTCCAATAATCCTGTAGGTATACCCGGAGCGCCCCTTCTTAACATATTGAAAGCCGGCAATCATCGTATTTCCATCAGGCTCTATGCCGTATGCCTTCACAAAAGCCTTCACCGCTTTTCTCAGTGCATCCGGATGTACAAGATTTCTATATGTTTTTCCATCGGAATCCAGCGTATCTATATAGCACTTTGTATAGCCTTTTTCTGTCTGTTCGTAGGTATCAGCATATTTAAGATATACAAATCTTACACCATCAGTTTCAAGTGACAGTTCACCTATAGGCTTTTTCATCTTGGCTATCCGCACATGCCTCATACGTTTGTAAACGGACTTTGAAAATGAATCCCTGCTTTTGGGCTTTATGTTATGCATTACAGCATCCGTAAAGGTATCAACATTAAGGCTCCTGATAAGCTCAGGCATTCCAAGCTTTGGCTCCTTCTTCTCCTTCACATCACCCTTTTCCGGCATAGCACCTTCGACTATGATTTCACCCTCCGGCAATTCCTCTGATGTCTCTTCCTGTTCATTGTCATCCGGATAGTTTTTTTCTCCATCGCTGAACGATCTTGGATTAAAACTGCAGAACGCTGTTATCTCATCCGATGAATCATCATACATATACGCTGTTATTCTCCGGTTCCTGCCGTTCTCACGGTACCGGCAGCAATACTTATCATGTTCATAATTGTTGTGTTCAGGATAGAATTTTAAATCCTCTGAAAGTCTGTAATATAGGTTTTTATCAAGCCTGCACCCACATCTTAGATACTCCCTCTGCTTTCCCTGCTGGCTGCGCAGCTTCTCTTTATCTTCCCTGTCAAGATATGCCGGGTATATTACAGAGCCATCCGACATGATAAATCTGGTGTTATACATTTCATACCCTTTCCTCCAGAAGTGAACTGAGTTCACTTCCGGACTTTCATCTACGTGAGGTGAACTGAGTTCACCTCACTCATATCACCTGCACTGCTCCATTTCCTGCAGCTGCAAAGTCTCCTGCGCCTTGAGTTCATTTCCTATGTTATTAACCAGTGGATCTGAGCTGCCCTCAAGATACTCCTTGGAGATTTCCGACAGAGCTGCCGGAGTCTCTCTTCCCCTTTTCTCCATCATATAATAGTAGTTTGACATAAGATATGCCGTTGGCTGATAGCCGTTGACCTCCACATCCTTTTTAAAGGCTTTGTAACACTCCTTTGAAAGCTCAAAATCATTAACCTTTTCAGGCATAAACTCCTTTAATAGCCCAAAGCACGCCTGCTCATACCCTTCAGGCAGCTTTTCATTAAGCATTGTACCGCCCAACGAACGCCACTTCAGCAAATCAGCTAAGTTTTCTCTTTTTTCATCAAGATATTTATAAAAATTTTTAGTGCTGCTGATATCATTATTTTTTACCATACACTCAATATACTCATTTATTTTATCACCAACTTTCTCTTTTTCTTCAACACTCTTATGCACCGCAACCGGCTCTTCAACCGGCTTAACCCATGCCATATCGTCAAAATTCAAAAAACCTCCATCCTTCTGTATATTAAGCAATGCATTTTTTCCACCAAGAGGCATATACGGCATGGTATTTCCGGCAAATGCCAGGTACCCCTTATCAGGGTGCATAAAGCAGTAGCCTTCCGGCATTGTATATCCAACGCTGTTTTTGAATTTAAGGTTTCCTGTAAGCTCGACAATCTCAAGTTCGTTATTAATAACAATAGTTTCGGGTGTCCTCATACTATCCACAGACTGTGTGCTGTTCTCCATCACCTCCTCTACATTCTCATTTTCAGTCTCATTCACCTTAAGCAGCCCTCCCTTCTCAAGCAGATAATCTGCAGCCCTGTCTGCCTGCCTGATAGCCTCAAACAGTACTTCCTGCTTTTGTTCTATCGCACTTATCCAGCTCTGCACATAGGCTTTATGATTCTTAAATTCTGCCGGCTCATACTGCAGCCCGATATCAGCACCGGTAAAGCATGATGATATCTCTGCCACAAGTTCCTCAACAGCATAGTCTGATGTGCTCCTGATTCCAGACTGCACACGGTCAAGCCTGTTCTTTGCTCCTGTTGCATGTGACAGCTCATGCAGAAGTGTTGAATTATAGGCATGGTCATTATCAAACACTTCCTTTGGCGGAAGATGAATATCGTCATTCGTGACACTGTAGTATGCCTTGTCCGAACTGTCATTTAAAACCTTTATTGCCATGCCATCAATAACCCTGTCTATCGCCTCGTTCTGTGTGATGTTGTTATGTACTTTTACTTCCGGTGGAATCCCTTCAATGTCCTTTGCATTGAACACCATATGATATCTGCTGCGCAGTCCATAATTCTCCGGATTTTCAGCATTGTTATACTCATCCCATGGCACAACCTTGTGCGTGTATTTATCATAAGGCTGCCAGAACTCAACCATCTCTGCCCTGGCACCTTTCTTCAGGTGCCACCCCTGCTGCTGTATCTGCTTGAATGTAGCCCATCTCATATCATCGCTGCTCTTCTGGATTGCAGCAAATGTAAGGTTGAACCTGTTAATTCCGCTATAGACTGTGTGTGATACACAATTTTCCGGTCTGCCTCCGGAAACAGACCACTGTCTCTGCCAATGTTCCGGATTTTCTTTTAAAGAATCAATGAATTTCTCCGCTATCTGCCTGCGAAATTCCTTTGTATCCATATACATTCTCCTCTCCGGCACTTTCGCTGTGTTTTAATAAATTTTGTACTTCAATATTGTCCTGATATCATCCAGTATGCTGCCCTTTACGTTATAGACAACATATCTTTGCTCCATGCCCCCTTTCTTATAACCTATAACCTTTGTATCATTAAAACTGCTGTCAGTGCAGTAAAGTGGTACCGAAAATTCATGTCTATGCATAAGTGACAACCGGCTGTCTATTGTTGTTTTTATAAGTGTAGGAAGCCTGTCATACTGCGGATTGTAATAGTTCATGAGTGAACCGAAATCAATCTCAACCTCATCGACATATCCGAATGTATATATCCTCACCATCCCCCATTGCCCCGCTTTGAACTGCGTGCCCCCGGTTACGGCTTCTATGTATGCTTCCACACGGAAGTTATCTCTTTCATATACATATTCGTCTGCATTTCCTACATCCCTGTACCCTATATCCTCCGCACGTATAGCCGCCCCAGTCTGCAGGGTTCCGAAATCATACCGGGTTATCGGAATAGTGGCTTCATTGCCAAGCTTGTCCTTTGAGACTATACACATACTGACCTGTTCGATGTCCTCTGCATCCGGAAGGCTGTCATACAGGTTAAAGCG
>USJI01000195.1 GCA_900554975.1 uncultured Ruminococcus sp.
CGACTTACACCCCGAAGAATGCCGGAGTTCACTATTACTATTTTTCATATAAACAGAATGGAACAAGAAATTATATTAAAAAAGTATCATGTCATGAAAGCTGTATCAACAACGGCGACCTTTATCAGCTGACAGTTTATGATGAAGCCTACGAAACACCTGATTTCCTTAAAGGCGGAATCATGTATCAGATTTTTCCGGACAGATTCTATAAAAGCACAAAAAAACATGAAAATATTCCGGAAGGACGCATTATGCGTGAAAACTGGGAGGATACCCCTTATTACAAGCCAGATGAGAACGGCCATGTATGGAACAACGATTATTTCGGCGGAGACCTTGAGGGAATCAAGGAAAAGCTTCCATACCTTAAAGGTCTTGGAGTTACCTGCATATATCTGAATCCGATTTTTGAATCACATGAAAACCACAGGTATAATACGGCAAATTACCGCAAGGTAGACCCGCTTCTTGGTACAAATGAGGATTTCAAAGACCTTTGCGCAGAGGCAAAGAATTACGGGATTTCCATAATTCTTGATGGTGTATTTTCTCATACTGGCGCAGACAGCATATATTTCAACAAGTTCAACAGATATGATTCTGTCGGTGCATATAATTCAAAGGATAGCGAGTTTTTCCCTTGGTATACATTCTATGAGTATCCTGACAAATATGAAGCATGGTGGGGAATAGATACGCTTCCGAATGTTCAGGAAAACAATGAAAAATATACAGAATACATCTGCGGTAACGGCGGCGTTCTGGATTACTGGATAAGCATGGGAGCAGCAGGTTATCGTCTTGATGTTGCAGATGAACTTCCGGACGAGTTTCTTGATAATCTTAACAAGTGTGTTAAGAAAAACGGCAAGGACAAACTTATAATAGGTGAGGTCTGGGAGGACGCTTCAAACAAGGAAAGCTATGGCGTAAAGCGTAAGTATCTGCTTGGACATCAGCTTGATTCCGTAATGAACTATCCTTTCCGTTCGGCTATAATGAATTATGTTATGGGCGGAAGTCCGTTTGAATTCAGAAATGCTGTAATGACTATTCTCGAAAACTATCCTAAGCCTTCAGTTGACGTGCTGATGAACAGTATTTCAACTCACGATATCGAAAGAGCAATAAATATTCTGGGCGGCGAAAGCTGTGAGGGTAAGGACAAGGACTGGATGTGTAACCACTGGCTGAATGACAGGGAATATGAACTCGGAAAGAACAGAATGAAGTGTGCTATGGCTTTGCAGTACTTCCTGCCGGGTGTTCCTTGTATATATTACGGAGATGAAGCAGGCGTTCAGGGGTATAAAGACCCGTTTAACAGAAGATGCTATCCATGGGGCAAAGAGGACAAGGGGCTTATTGAATATGTAAAACTTCTTGCTGAAGTCAGAAACAGTTCAAAGGTATTTATAGACGGTAAAATGAAATTCCTGTATATGGACGATAATGTGATTTCATTTGCAAGAACACGCTCACACAGAAAGAGAGCCATGATTATATATGTAAACCGTTCACCGTATGAACAGGTTATTGACAGTACCAAAACAGCAGTCAAGGATACTCCTTACTATCGTACTATTCATGGCGATATTGTATATGGAGAAAGACTTATTCTTCCTCCATATGGCTTTGCTGCAATCAAGGTTGAAATGCCTCTTGATGACGAAAAAGACGGAGAATAATTGCTTTGTTAATTGGCAGTTTCCTTTTAGGGAACTGCTTTTCTTTTTACAAAAAAATTTATTTCAGGTCTTGACTAAAACCAATTTATAGTGTAAACTGTTATCAACGAAGTCTGTCAGTAAAGGGGAGGGGTTTTATGAAGAAGATACTTTATTTTGTTGTTGTACTTGCTGTTATGGTTCTGACAGCGTGTGGAATAGAAAAGGCAGAGGCGGCACTAAGTCACTGCACACGTTCGGCGTCCGGTGACCATAACCTGATGAATAAAATCGGGAATACCGGAAAAAAACAGATAGAAGTAAGTTCAGATAATACATTTGGTATTATCAGCTGGAAAAATGATGTTGATAATATACTGGGAGTATTGAGTAATATTTCATATAAAAATGTTGAAAAAGAAATTTCTGATAGTTCCAGCGTGTACAATATAAAGGTGATAGATGGAGATTACTGCGTCTGGTCAGCAATTTTTGCGTATGATGAAAAAAGCGACAGTCATATCTATGTGGAGTCGGGAGAATATCTGTTCAATTATGAAATGACAAATTCAGATGCTGATAAACTTTATAATCAATTGAATAACTGTCTGGAAAAGCAATATGAATGATAATGAATATATGAACGCAGCTCTCGAACTGGCACAGAAAGCTTATACGCTTGGAGAAGTGCCGGTGGGAGCTGTTGTTGTAAAAAAATCAACGGGTGAAATTGTCGGAAAAGGGTATAACAGGCGTGAAACCGACAAAGACCCATTGGCACACGCAGAAATTTCAGCCATAAAACAGGCTTCAGAAACGCTCGGAGGCTGGCGTCTTATTGACTGCGATATTTATGTGACTCTTGAACCATGCCCGATGTGTTGTGGTGCAATTATAAATTCGAGGATTGAAAGAGTTGTTTTCGGGGCATTTGATAAAAAATCCGGTTCGGCGGAGTCAGTTGTAAATATGTTTGAGCTGCCATTTAACCATAAGCCGGAGATTGTATCAGGTGTGGAAGAAAAAAAATGTGCGAAAATTCTGAAAGATTTTTTTGCGGAATTAAGAGAGAAAAAGAAAGAAATGAAAAGGAAAATGAACTCGGAAAATGTAAAATGATTCGGAGAAATGTAAATTTTCAGTTAAAATGCAGTAAAAGAATAAAGAAAAGCAGGAAGAAAGTAGTAAAAAGATAGAAGTAGTAGAGGAAGTGTTGACAAAGGGAGGAAGAGGTGATATAATATAAAAGCTGTCGAACGAGAGAGCGGATAAGAGGAAAGAGGTTCAAAACTTTTTTTAAAAAAGTGCTTGACAAATCCTCAAAGCTATGATATAATAGATAAGCTGTTTCGGGAACGAAACCTGCTGAGAGTGAGAAAAACTTTTTTAAAAAAAGTACTTGACAAACTCAAAAATCTATGATATAATAGATAAGCTTTCTAAGAGAGAGCGAACAGGTATCTTGAAAATTGAACAATGCTAAGAAAGAAAAACCCTTGAAGATTCAGATTCATAAATGAATCGAGTTTTAAAACTAAAACGGGTAATTGCGAGCAATCGTAATGAACGAGGAATATTAAATTTCTGAGAAGAAATTGATATATACAAACTTTATAAAGAGTTTGATCCTGGCTCAGGACGAACGCTGGCGGCACGCCTAACACATGCA
>USJI01000196.1 GCA_900554975.1 uncultured Ruminococcus sp.
CCTCTGGTCATATTCTGACCAGAACACGATGAAAGTATACACTTTTTTGTAAAAAATACGATAGCTGTTCAGATTTCGCTGTTAAAATACAATCTATCAGGCAGCATGCACCTGCTTTGACTCGGTCCTATCCTGCTTTTGCGAGGAATCACCGACACGAATCCTGCGTCCGGGAATCTGACGACTGATATTCAGCACAATCCCCATCTCACAAAGCTGCAAAAGCAAAGCGGTACCGCCATAACTTATGTACGGAAGACTGATACCTGTATTTGGCAGCACGCCTGTGGAAACACCAATATTCAGCAATACCTGCAAAGCCACATGAATACCGATACCAAAGGCCATATAACTGCCCAGTCGATCCTTCGCATGCTGTGACACAGTAAATACACGCCACACCTGATAGATAAACAGAAAAATAACAAGACCGCAGCCTACAAGTCCCAGTTCTTCGCCGATAACACCAAAAATAAAGTCATTCATGGCATACGGCAGATAATATTTCATGGTGCCGTTTCCGAGACCTCGCCCCAGCAGACCACCAAATCCGATTGCATACATCGAATATCTGGATTGCATGGAAGCCTGCGGATAATCATCCGGATAAAGCCAGGCAAGGATACGATTCGAACGGAAATCTGCATTGCTCGTTGCCGATGTTCCCTCTGAGAGAAGCAGTAAATGTTCTCTGACAATCACCAGATTATAATAAACCAAAAGAACCACAACCACTGCAACAAGCACACTGTATATTTCATCAAATACAGCGTACTGCAAGAGCAAGGCAAGAGGAAAAACCACTGCAACCAAAATAGAAGCTGTTCAGTATCTGGAAAAGAAAAGCGGCAGTAAATGGTATGTAGTGACTGACGGCACATGGACTGATTCGGTGAATGATAGTCTGCTGATTGTCAGCAATAACAAAAGCGGACTTACCAGCGGTACATACCGTGTGAGAACTGTGTTTACAGTTTACAGCGGCAGCGATAGCGAAAAAGTTACTGCGATCAGCAAGGAAGTAACGATTTGACACAAATTTTTTTCCAAGGCAGACCGAGACAGATGCGAAGTGTGTCTGTTTCGGGTTTGCCCCCTGATTTAAGCACGTTAAACGAACATAAGCCATAGGGGGATATTACAATGATTCAAGAAATTGCGTTTTACAACAGTACATCTTGAATAGCAGAATATAGTTTTCCTCCGATATTTTGAAAGGAACGTTAAAATGAAAACATTAAACCGTGTGAAGAGCATTATAATGGCATTAGCTGTAGCTGTATCAATTTCTACAAGTTTAAATGTGTCTGCTGAGAGTGAATACGCTAATATTGAACCTATTTCTTACACTGATACTGAAAGCCGATTAGCTGCAAGCAATGTATGGCATACATTACCAAATTTTCCGCAGATGAAACAAAAAGGTAAATATGATTGCTGGAAAACCTGCATTCAGTCTGTGATTTCTTTCAGGTATGGCTATATTCCAACAAACAATAGCTTTGTACAGGCAGGAGCTGAGTATTTTAATACAACAGGAAGACAGCCGTTTTATGCTGAAGGGCTTTCTGACGCAAATCCTAATCCCAATGTTATGGATGTCCCATTAAATCACGAAGCACTTCCGTTTATGATTGGATATTTCCATGGATTTCCTTTGGGCGGAGTATATAATAGCAGATTAACAAACGCTCAAATAAAGGAACAGATTGATAAACGAATGCCCGTTATTATAACTTTGTATAAGAATGACGGTAACGTTGTCGGACAACATGATGTTGTTCTTATGGGTTATTCTACATCTTCGGCAAATCCAAATCAGATGACTAAGATTGCAATTATGGATCCAACTACAGGATCAATATGCACTGCTTCACTTCCGACTTCAGGCGGTGATGTAACATTTATTGCTAATGGCTCGGGCGAAACACATACATATGTTTGGAGTAAGTCTATTGTTTTATAACATATATTTAAGGAGACTAACTATGAAAAAGCTTATTTGTTTATTGGCATTTGTATCGGCAGTGTGCTTGTCGGCATTTGCATTATCGGCATCTGTGTATGCGGACAATGATGATTTCACGGAAAAGTACATTGAAAAGTATCTGTCCGAGAACAGAGCGGATATAACATCGAAAATATCCGATAAGCTGGACGAGGTAAACGAAAATTCCGTAAACACAGTTTCGGGTACTATTGACATCAGAGAGCCTTTTACAATGCCCATATACCGCTGCTATTATGATGATGTTAAAATGAGCTCGGGTGATGAGATGTACTCGGTGATATCCTGTGAAGATCAGGCACTGGGTCTGCTGAAATTTACCCGCAGCATTACGGAAACGCCCGACGGCAGAGATGAGGAAAAGGTATATACTGATTTCTACTACCTGTCCGAAAGCAGCTGCCGTTCGCTTTCAGACGGTATATCTTTCTTTTACCTTTCAAGAGAGGGGACAGATGCAATAAATGATTTGGACGGAGGAGTAAGCACCACAGGAATATTTTCTGCTGCAAAATGCGGAAAGGCAGCGGGAGTATATTACAGCTGCGATGACATATATTCCGAAGAGGTGCGGAACGAATACGAAAACTATATCGGTCTTTCAGGCATAACACCGGATTATAAATTGCTTTCGGATAAAAACAATACACTCACAAACTGCGGCAGCATGATGTCTTTTGACTATAAAATCAAGGACACTGCAATGAAGCTTGGAAAAGATCAGCTTTACCGTATTCGCAGCAAGACAGGTGAGTATCTGACAGTAAGGTCGGGAAAGTTCTGTATGTCCGAGCTTTCAGACAGTGAGTCACAGTATTTTACAATAATAAAGAATGGCAAGGGCGGATATACCATTTCGCCTGCGGGAGAGAAAAGCTCGCTGTCATGCCGCAGCGGAAACAGCATTGAAATAAACACGTCATACTACGGCGAATATTGCTCCGTTATCGGTGTAAGAAGCGGTGACAGATTTATTGTTCTGACAATAAACAAGCAGGGCAAGCTTGTTTTTGCGAAATATCATTCCGATAAATATGATTATTACACTCAGGACTGGTATTTTGAGGCAGTGTGAGCATAGCAAAACCTATCAGATAACAGGAGCAAAAAAATGAAAAAGTCTATCGGATATACCATCATCGCAGCCGCACTTCTGCTTGCCGCCTGTGGGAGCGGGACAGATGAACAGGTAGTAAGCTGTTCAGCCGAAAGTGCATTGACCGAAAGTACCTCCGTTACAGATACGGTCAGTGAAACTTCCTCAGACTATGACAATGCCATAGAGCAGGAATATGACGGGCGCATCACGCAGCTTAT
>USJI01000197.1 GCA_900554975.1 uncultured Ruminococcus sp.
AGATCACCTGTTCCATGACCATGCTGAGATGATATCGGGAACGGATCGCCAAGTCCGAGATTATAGAATTCATAAAGTTCAACAGGCGGTTCGCCAATTGTATCACACTTATTTACCGCAAGAACAACGGGTTTTCCGCTTTTTAAAAGCATTGAAGCAACGTCCTGATCGCTTGCAGTAACTCCGCATCTTATATCAGTTACCAGAACAATTACATCTGCTCTTTCAATTGCAAGTTCTGCCTGACGTCTCATCTGGGAAAGAATAACATCATCTGAATCAGGTTCAATACCGCCTGTATCGACAACCATAAATTCCCTTGCACGCCATTCGCATTTGGAATAAATTCTGTCTCGTGTAACACCCGGTGTATCTTCAACTATAGAAATTCTTTTACCAACAATTTTATTAAACAATGTCGATTTACCGACATTTGGTCTTCCGACAACAGCAACAACAGGCAAAGACATTTTAACATCCCCTTTCACAGGTTTAGTTTACCCAAAAAAATAAAAAATAAAGGAGAGAAGGATTTCTCCTCCTCTCCTCCTCTTAAGCATTATTCGGCATCAATTTTGATAACCTCAACGCCCTTGTAGAATCCACAGTTTTTGCAAACCTTGTGCGGAGCCTTTAATGCTCCACAGTTATCACACTTGCTGAATGCAGGTGCATCAAGCTTCCAAACTGCTGAACGTCTTTTATCACGTCTTGCTTTGGAAGTTTTTCTCTTTGGTACAGCCATTCCGGCACCTCCTTAAAGCCTGGCATTAAAGCACAGCTCAGTATTTTTGGCAATTACACTCAGATTCGTTCAGATCACAGCCACAAACAGGACAAAGTCCCTTACAGTCATCTTTGCAGAGCAGTTTTGTAGGCAATTCCAAAAGCAAATCCGAAAGAGCAATCTCATCGATATCGACCCTGTAATTTTCTGCGACAATGAATTCGTCATCATCGTTTTCAGAATTTAAGGAATTGACAATAATATGCTCAAACTCATAAGAAAAATCTCTGCTGAGTTCTTTAAGGCATCTGTCACAGACGATATTTAATGTAAACTTTACGGAATAATTCATATGAACAACGTCGGCACGGTTATAAAAGCATCCGGAAACAGCCACATTTTCAGCAAAATCATAGCTGGAACGCTGTTTCAGTTCCGCCGCAGGAATTTCATAGTCAAATTCCTTACGTTCTCCGACAATATTAAAAACCTGACGTAAATCCGCTGTCATAAATTTACTCCCTTACAAGCATCATAAATTATATTATATACAGATTTTTACCTTTTGTCAATACTTTTTTTATCAATCAACAAATTTTGTAACACTTGCCGGAAGTTCTCCGTTATCAGCTGAAACAGTGAAAACGATCTTTGTATCGTCGCCTGTGAGCTTATCGAGCTTGTCCAGCATGATTCCGAATTCATCGAAATCTGCACCGCCGATTTTAAGAATTGAATCAACGAAAATTTCCTTGATATCATAGTTTCCTGCGAGCATACCTGCAACAAAGCCATAGAATGCATCATAGCCTGAAACGTTAAAACGTTCAGCATCAACAAGTCTTACCTTGTAGCTGATGTCATATGTAAGCTTTGCACCTTTTTCGATGCAGATAAGGTCGCCGTTTGTTGCTTTAACAGCATCGTTGATCATGTCAATAAGTATCTTTGTTTTACCTGTACCCTTTTTGCCTGTTATTAACTTAATCATTTATAAACTCCTTCCGTCATTTGCTGATATGCAATGACATAATTATTGCTGCATTTGATAATGCGTTTATAATTGCAGGACCTGTCAAGGTCACAGCAGCTTAAAATGGAATTTTCCATTTAAGTTCTATTAGCCAAGCTTTGCTTCCAGAGCTTCTTTCTGGTCTTCATAACCAGGCTTGCCGAGGAGTGCAAACATATTGGACTTGTAGCTTTCAACGCCCGGCTGATTGAATGGATTTACACCAAGAACATAGCCTGAAACTGCACAAGCCTTTTCAAAGAAGTAAATCATATATCCGAGGTTTTCTTCATCTATCCTGTCAAGTTCAAGGATAATATTCGGAACTCCGCCTTCTGTATGTGCAAGAACTGTTCCTTCAAAAGCCTTTCTGTTTACAACAGACATATTCTGGTTTGTAAGGAAGTTGAGTCCGTCAAGGTTTTCAGCATCGTCTTCAAGGAAGAGATCCTGCTTAGGATTCTTGATGTCAACAGCAGTTTCAAACATAACTCTTGAACCGTCCTGAATGAACTGTCCCATTGAGTGAAGATCTGTTGAGAATACAACTGATGCCGGGAATATACCCTTGTTATCCTTGCCTTCGCTCTCGCCGAAAAGCTGCTTGTACCACTCAGACATCATGCAGAATGCAGGATCATATGAAACCATCATTTCAACAGATTTGCCCTTGCGGTAAAGAATATTTCTGAGAGCCGCATATTTATAGCAGTCATTATTATCAAAATCAGCAGTGAAATCTTCTCTTGCCTTTGCAGCACCGCTCATCAGCTTGTCAATATCACAGCCGGCAACAGCGATAGGAAGAGGACCAACAGCTGTAAGAACTGAAAAACGTCCGCCTACATCATCAGGAATAACGAATGTTTCATATCCTTCTGTATCAGCAAGGCTCTTGAGTGTTCCTCTTGCTTTGTCTGTTGTGCAGAAAATTCTGTCCTTTGCACCTTCACGGCCGTATTTTTCTTCAACAAGTTTCTTGAAGATTCTGAAAGCCAGTGCAGGTTCTGTTGTTGTACCTGATTTTGATATTACATTAACGGCAATATCTCTGCCTTCACAGATTGAAAGCACTTCATTCAGATATGTAGGGTTGATATTGTTTCCGACATAATAGATGTCAGGAGTATCCTTCTTCATATTGTTATAGAACGGGGATTTAAGAAGCTCGATAGCAGCTCTTGCGCCAAGGTATGAACCGCCGATACCAATAACGATCAGCACATCAGCTGTCTTCTTGATTTTTTCAGCAGCAGCCTTGATTCTTGCAAATTCTTCCTTGTCATAATCAACAGGGAGATCAAGCCAGCCAAGAAAATCGTTTCCAAGACCTGTTCTGTCATGAAGAACCTTTGCAGCTGTTTCAACCTGAGCTTTGATTCCGCTCATCTCATCTTCGTTAACAAATTTCTGAACATATTTGCCGTTTAATTTTAATGACATTATAAGTTTCCTCCAGTCAGTAAGTAAAAACCTGATTTGAATATATTTTTTATTGCACTCTTACCCTTATCATTTTACTATATTTCTTTTTTATTTGCAAGATGTAACTTCATTCTTGTT
>USJI01000198.1 GCA_900554975.1 uncultured Ruminococcus sp.
AGTAAATGGCGATTCATATCTTGCCGAATCTGAATACACTTCCCTTTACACACAGACAATAAAAGCAACAAGAGGTCAGATAGTTGACCATGACGGAAATCCGATAGTAGAAAATAAAGTCGGATTCAATGTTATCATTGATGACTCATTTTTCCCGGATGACAACAAGGAATCCAACAGCATTTTATTGCAGACTGTAAAACTTTTGCAGGAATATGAACTTAAATGGAATGAAACAATCCCTGTAACAGATTCTGAACCATATGAATTTGAAAATGACAGGGACAGTGACGTTGAAAAACTTAAAAGTCTTATTGGCGTAAATGTTTATGCTACAGCACAAAACTGCGTTGATAAAATCAAAGATGACTATGACATAAACGATAAGGATTATACAAAATCAGAGCAGAGAATTCTTGTCGGATTAAGATACGAAATGCTTCTCAGGGATTTTTCACTCGGCAATACATTTACTCTCTGTGAAGATGTTCCGCTTGAACTCGTTACAAAATTGAAAGAACTGAGTGTCAAGCTCAAAGGCATTGATGTTTCCGAAGAAGCAGTAAGAGAAATTGCTCAGGGAGATGTTATTCCTCATGAAATAGGTACAGTCGGCCCTATTTTTGCGGAAGAATACGATGAACTGAAGAAAAAAGGCTATGCCATGAATGATTCCGTCGGAAAAAGCGGAATTGAACTTGCTCTTGAAGATGAACTCAGAGGCAAGGACGGTACAAAAACCATAAATGTAACAAATGGTTCTGTTGTTTCAGCAGATGTTACAGAAGAAACAAAGGGCGGAAACACAATAAAGCTGACTATTGACAGCGATTATCAGCGTGATGTTCAGGAAATACTTGAAAATTTCACTGCTTACCTCAGAAGTTCAGACAGTCAGTACAGAGATGTTTACTGCGGAGCAATTGTTGTGCTGGATGTCAAGGATAACGCAGTTCTGGCAATGGCAACTTCCCCGACTTATGACCTGAAAGATTATAAAACAAAGTATGATGAAATACTTGCTGCGGACAATACTCCCCTTCTGAACCGTGCTACCTGCGGTCTTTACCGTCCGGGTTCAACCTTCAAAACCATTACGGCAACTGCCGGACTGAATGAGGGAATTGTCACAGGAAATTCAACATATTACTGTGGACACAAAATGCAGTTCTATGATGTTGAATACGGCTGTACAGGCTGGCATAATGATATTGCTGTTGCAGAAGCACTGAAAGTTTCATGTAATATTTATTTTTATGAACTCAGCCGCCGTCTTGGCATTGATAAAATATCCGAATATGCTTCAATGTACGGATTCGGTCAGCATACAGGACTGGAAACAGGCGATTACGCCGGTGCTATCGGTAATCCGGAACGATTTAATGAACTTGGCCTTGACTGGACAGTAGGTCAGGTTATTCAGGCTGGTATCGGTCAGTCTGAAACTGCGGCAACACCGCTCCAGATGGCTGTTCAGGCTTCAACAATTGCAAATCGTGGTGTAAGATATGAACCGCATCTTGTAGACAGTATCTATGATTATTCAATGACAGAAAAAATCAGAGATCACGAACCGGTTGTTGCAGAGCAGATAAAGCTCAACTATGACTATGTATACGATTATATAACTCAGGGTATGGTTATGGCTGCAAATAACAACTTCCCTGCTGAATATTCCCTTTCAAATCTTGGTTTTGATGTTGCAATTAAAACCGGTACGCCTCAGAACTGGCGTAACGGTGAGGAGCTTACTGATACTGCATTCATAGGATTTGCTCCTGCATACGACCCTCAGATAGCTTTCGCCTGCATAGTTGAGGGCGGTGAATATTCAAGATATATGATAAGAAGTATCATACAGGCATACTATAAAAATTATCCTGAAAACGGTTCTGCAAACGGTATGGACAATATACAGTTCCTTACACCTGAAACGACAACTGTCACAACTGCTACTGACGCTGATGGCAATGTAATCACAGCTGCCGAAACACAGACAACAGTAAACACTTCCCAGACTGATGTTTCAGATGATACAGCAAATGAATAATGAAAAAGCGGGATTTTTTATATCCCGTTTTTATTTCGTTATTTTGCACAAATGTCAACATATTAAATCATTCACTTTACACGATTTTAATAATAGGAATAAATTCTTCTTTGACAATCGGGCATTTTATGGTATAATATATAGTGAATTAGTAAACAAAAATGAAACAAATTCGCAAAAAATAGAACGGTATACATTAAAAATCATACATCTGAATGGAAAGGAAAAAGATATGACAATAGCTTTAATTGCTCACGATTCAAAAAAGGAACTCATGGTTCAGTTCTGTACTGCATACTGTGGGATACTTTCTAAATATAATTTATGCGCAACCGGTACAACCGGAAAACTTGTAAGCGAGGCAACAGGTCTTGAAATTGTTCGCTATTTAAGCGGTGCACAGGGCGGCGGTCAGCAGATAGGTGCAAGAATATCATGCAACGAGATAGACGTTCTTCTGTTTTTCAGAGATCCTATCAATCCGAAGGCAAATGAACCAAATGACATGAATCTTTTAAGACTCTGTGACGTTCATAATGTTCCTGTTGCAACAAACATCGCTACTGCCGAAGCACTTATACTCGCACTTGAAAGAGGCGACCTTGACTGGCGTGAAATCGGCAATCCGCACATTTGATTTTAAACCGCTTGTTTCTGCGGTAATTTTTACATACAATTTATGAATGGAGATTCTTATGGCACTTAATATTAAAAGACCAAACGGAACAGAGGATGTAACACCAAAGAACATCTACAAATGGCATACTGTTGAACGTGTTGCAAGAGAAGCAGCTGAAGAATATGGTTTCGGTGAAATCAGAATTCCTACATTTGAAAATACTGAACTTTTCCAGCGTTCCGTTGGCGAAACAACCGATGTTGTACAGAAAGAGATGTACTCTGTAATCGCAAAGGAAACAAAGTTTACTCTCAGACCGGAAGGAACAGCCGGAACTATCAGAGCGATGATGCAAAATGGTCTTTTAAATGAAGCTATGCCTCAGAAGGTTTTTTACATACTTTCCTGTTTCAGACATGAACGCCCTCAGGCGGGACGTCTGAGAGAATTCCATCAGTTTGGAGTGGAAATGGCGGGAAGCAGTCTTCCTTGTGCAGATGCAGACATCATTTCCCTTGCAAATGACATTATAAATACACTTGGCATTAAAAATACTGAACTCAGAATAAATTCCATCGGATGTCCAGAATGCAGAGCTGAATATCACAAGGCACTGAAAAAATACTTTGAA
>USJI01000199.1 GCA_900554975.1 uncultured Ruminococcus sp.
TGACGAGCATATTTACATAAAGTCTGACGGTTCACTCAATGACGGAATGGAAATTGTAACACACCCCATGACGCTTGATTATCATAAAGAATTCTGCTGGCAGGACATAATGAAAAAAGCGGTTTTGCTTGGCTATCGTTCACATCAGACCTCAACTTGCGGACTTCACGTTCACGTCAACAGAAACAGTTTCGGTGAAACATCACAGGAGCAGGAAGAAGTTATTTCAAGAATTCTCTATTTTGTAGAACATCACTGGCTTGAGTTACTGAAATTCTCTCGCCGTTCAGAAGCAACTATGAACCGCTGGGCGGCTCGCTACGGTTATGAGTCTACTCCCAAAGCAATCATGGACAAGGCGAAGAAAGGCAATAATGGAAGATATGCTGCGGTTAATCTCTGCAACTGCCATACGATAGAATTCAGACTTTTCAGGGGTACGCTCAAATACAACACCTTTATTGCGGCAATCGAACTTGTAAACAGAATCTGTGATACTGCAATGTACAATACTGACGAAAGTATTGCAAGGATTTCATGGTCTGACTTTGTTTCAGATATTACCGAGTCGGCACTTATTCAGTATCTTAAAGAACGTAATTTATACATAAACGACCAGATTGAAGAAAGTGAGGAATTTTAATATGTGTGCATTATTTGGCTGGCTGGACTGTGGTAAAAAGTTACCATACAAAACTTTGAGAAAACTTACTCAGGCACTTGCAAATGCAGCTGAGGAACGTGGAACTGATGCAAGCGGAATTGCTTATGTGCAGAATGGAACAATTGAAATTTACAAGAAACCAAAACCTGCCCATAAAATGAAGTTCAGTTTTCCGGAAGGTACAACCGCTGTTATGGGTCACACCAGACTGACAACTCATGGGAATCAGAAATTCATTTTAATAACCACCCGTTTTACGGAAAGGCAGACAAGGAATTTGCCTTTGCTCATAATGGTGTTCTGCATAACGATATGGAACTGAGAAAAGAAAAAAATCTGCCCGAAACAAAAATTGAAACGGACAGTTACGTCGCAGTACAGCTCATTGAAAAACAAGAAAAACTAAACTTTGACAGCTTAAAAAATATGGCTGAAGATGTCGATGGAAGTTTTACTTTCACAATCCTTGATGCGGATAACAAACTATATTTTATCAAAGGTTCAAGTCCGATGTGCCTTATTTATATTGGCAAACTCGACCTGTATGTATATGCCTCAACCGAATCAATAATGAAAAATGCCCTGAAAAAATCAGGGCTTTTTAAGTTTCAACATCAGCATATTCAGATGAATGAAGGTGATATAATTTCAATCAGCTCGGCAGGAAAAATCGACTGCTCAGAATTCACTCCGAAGTGTTCTTTAAAGTATAATTATTCATGGTATGATGAATTTGATGAGTATGGTATTTATTCAGAACATGAACAGATGCTGCTTGATGTATGCGGGTATTTCGGAGCTTCTGCTGACGATGTCAGACTGCTGTTTGATTACGGTTATACCGCCGATGAAGCAGAAGAATTTATTATGGACAGCAAGCTGATGCATGAAGTGATTAGTGAAATAAAGCAAAATTTTGAATATGTATAGAATAAGATAAACAGTCTTCTAAAGCACTGTTCTCTTTCCAAAAATAACAAACAAAAATACTGCTAACATATTTATAATAAAATGAAAGGTGGTATTTCAAATGAAAAAACAAGAATTGCCGATTTATAAAAATAATGATGAACTCCCGCTTATATTATCAGCAAAAGATGTTGCCGGTTATATGGGAGTTTCACTTTGCCTTGCATATGAACTTATGCGTTCTGCTGATTTTCCTTCTGTACAAATCAAAAAATGCTACAAGGTTCAGAAAGATCAGTTTGTAAACTGGATAAACAATGCTACGGGAAAAATTATATAACGGAGGATTATTATGAGCAAGAAAAACGCAAACAATGACGGTTCAATCCGTAAAAGAGCAAATGGAACCTGGGAGGGCAGATATACTGATGGTTATGATGCAAACGGCAGACAAATTCAACGTTCCATATATGGCAAAACAAGAAAAGAAGTTTCTGAAAAAATCCGTGAAATACTTGTGCAGAAACAAGCAGGTACATATATAAAACCTTCTTAGATTTTCCTGAAAGACTGGCTCTATATGTGGCTTCAGCAATATGCAAAAAATTCTGTAAAGCCTTCTACATACATCAGTTATGAAGGGTATATTTATAATCATATTATCCCTGTTCTTGGCACATACCCACTCCAGCAGATTTCTGTTGCACTGATTCAGAATTTCTACAATGAAAAATATGAATCCGGCAACAGCAGAGGCGGTGGGCTTTCTCCTAAGACTTTGAGAAATATGCACAACATGTTTCATCATTGTATGGAACAAGCAAGAATAAACGGACTTATTCCATTTAATCCGACCAACGGAACAGTTCTTCCAAAAAGGGAAAAGGTTGAAATGCGTGTACTCTCTGTTGATGAAGAAACAAGGCTTCTTTCTGTAATATCTGCACATCGGCTTGGCACAGCTATTCTGTTTGATCTGGCAACAGGTTTGCGTATAGGTGAACTCTGCGGTCTGAAATGGTCAGATATAAATCACAGCCGACAGACAATAAAAATATGCCGTACTTTGCAGCGTATTAAAAAATCACAGGACGAACGGGACAACAACAGCTATGGTAATTGTACTCAGATTATTGAAGGTCCTGTTAAAACGCAAAACGGTTACAGAGAAATTCCGATACCTGATAATATTTTTGCAAAACTCATGCAGTACAAGGAACAGATTCAAAATACAGAAAAATCACAATACCGTGAATGCTACACTGATAATGATTACATTTTTGCTCAGCCGGACGGAAGTTGTGTAGAACCTGGATATATGAGGGATGTTCTTGATTACTTACTTCGGACTGCAGGTATCATTCACGCAAATTTTCATGCTTTAAGACATACATTTGCAACCCGTGCAATTGAAAATGGAGTTAACGTCAAAACACTCAGCGATATTCTCGGTCATTCTCAAGTACAGATTACAATGGATCTTTACTGTCACACTTCTCTTGATCATATGCGTGATGTAATGAACGCTGTATCCGGAATATTCTGAACAATAAAACAGGTGGGGTATGGCCTCACCTGTTCTTTTTTGTATAGAATTCATATTTTAAATCCGGTAAGGGTATAAAAGCATTTTATTAATAAAATTTGTATTTTTATTTTTTGGTAAATCAACCCTTAAATCCAATAAAAGGTATCGGAATC
>USJI01000200.1 GCA_900554975.1 uncultured Ruminococcus sp.
TCTTGTTGACAACTATGGAAGCCACATTATTTCCGGTCAGCAGGAAATCTACATGTATGGTCCGCATGATTTTGAATATGAATTTGAATATATCAAGAACCTTACAGGCGTTTATCCTGCTATCCGTGGATTCGACTATTTAAACGAATGTAACATTCTTTACGGTTCAGAAGACGGAACAACTAGCAGAATGATTGACTGGGCAACAAAGAAAAACGGTATTGTTACAGCTTCATGGCATGTTACAGTTCCTAAGGACTTCACAAATTATGAACTCGGTGTAACAAAGGTTGACTGGGGAAATGCTACATATGTTCCTAAGGAAACAGACTTTGATACAGCAAATGCTGTTGTTGAGGGAACAAAGGAATATGAGTACTACATGAAGTGTCTTGAATCACTGGCTTCTTCAATCAAAAAGCTTCAGGACGCAAATGTTCCGATAATTTTAAGACCTCTTCACGAAGCTGAAGGCGGCGGCGGTGAATCAGGTTCATGGTTCTGGTGGGGCAAATCAGGTTCCGCCGTTTACAAACAGCTCTGGCAGCTGACTTACAAAACACTCACAGAAACATACGGACTTCACAATATCATCTGGGAATGGAACAGCTACGCATTCACAACATCAAGAGACTGGTATCCTGGTGATGAATATGTTGACATTGTAGCATATGACAAATACAGCTGCTCAGACTGGTCAACAGGTCAGCAGGTTCTGAAGCACAATGACAGTGCTATCGGTAGCACATTCTACAACCTTGTTGAAAAATATGACGGCAAAAAGCTTGTAGCAATGGCTGAAAACGACAACGTACCTACACTATCAAACATCAACACAGAAAAGGCAGCATGGCTCTATTTCTGCACATGGTATGACGGTGATTCTGCAAATAATAAGTTCCTTACAAATGAACTCTTTAACAAAGCTGATGACCTGAAAGAAATGTACCAGAGCGATTACTGCATAAGCCTTGATGAAATTCCTGAAGATTTTTACAACACATATTCACTCGAAGGTTTTGATGAAGAAACACCAACAACCCCAACTGAACCAACCACTGAACCTGTAACTGATCCTACAGAGGCTACAAGTGAAACAACTGAACCTGCAACAGACCCAACAGAGGCCACAAGCGAAACAACTGAACCTGCAACAGACCCAACAGAGGCTACAAGCGAAACAACTGAGCCTGTAACAGACTCAACAGAAGCTACAGACGAAACTCAGCCAACAACAGAATCAGGAAACACACCAACAGTTCCGGCTGATGCAGAAGCAACATTATATGGTGACGTTGATAATGACGGCAAGGTTACAAGTACTGACCTCGTTCTGCTCAACAAGTTCCTTCTGAGTACAACAGAATATCCGCTTGAGAATAAAACTTCTTATGCTAACGCAGACTGCGAGCTTGATCAGGTAATTGACCTTAAAGACTCCGGAAAAATCATTAACTACATTCTCGGAATTATCGGTGTTGAAGATCTTGGAAACAACAGCAATCTGCTTTCAAAATAAAATCTGATATTTCTTAATTTCATTCCAAATAAAATTATTGCCCACTGCTTAATGCGGTGGGCAATTTATATATACTGTTAAGTTTTAAGGCAGCAATCTGTTAATATCTCTTGGGAACATACTGCATGATCTTACATTCTGTGCACCGATAATCTTCATAACAAGTCTTTCAAGACCTATTCCAAGACCACCATGTGGTGGAAGTCCGTATTTATGTGCCTCAAGATAATATTTAAAGTCATCAGGATTAAGTCCCTGTGCCTTCATCTTTTCAAGCTGTTCATTATAATCATGAATTCTCTGACCGCCGCTTGTAATTTCAAGTCCTCTGAAAAGAAGGTCAAACTTATAAGCAAGTCTTGGGTCTTCCTTTGAATTCATAGCATAGAACGGAGGTTTTGAAGACGGGAAATGTGTAACGAAAATAAAGTCGCTGTCAAACTCTTTCTTTGCATATTCACAGATAGCAACTTCATCTTCCGGTTCCAGGTCAAGCTTATTCTTTGAGCCCTTATTTCCCAGTATTTCCTTTGCTTCGAGCAGTGTAACGCAAGGAATTTCTTTAATAACAGGAATTTCAGCTTCAAGAATTTCAATTTCATGAGCATAATTTTCCTTCAGATATTCCATAACGTATTTCAGCATTGCTGTTTCCATTGCCATAACATCGTACATACTGTCAATGTAACCCATTTCAAAGTCAAGACCGATATACTCGTTAATGTGTCTTGATGTAGCGTGTTTTTCAGCACGGTAAACAGAACCAATTTCAAAAACTCTGTCAAAGAATGCAACAGCTGTCTGTTTGTAGAACTGCGGTGACTGGTTCAGGAATGCAGGCTTATCAAAATATTCAAGGTGGAATATATTTGAACCGCCCTCAGCACCCTGTGCAACTATCTTAGGTGTATGAATTTCAGTGAAGTTTTCCTTGAGCATGAATTCTCTGAATCCATTGCAGACACCTTCCTGAAGCTTAAATATTGCTCTTTCATAAGCATTTCTCAGTGATACTGAACGATTGTTGAGATTGATGTCAAGTGTACAACCCAGACGCTTGTTCGGAACGTGAAGCGGATATTCTTCAGCAGGTGCAGAAATAAGTTCTATTTCTTTAAGCACAAGTTCAATACCATTATATCCCTTTTCATTTTCTGTAACAGTACCTGTGATATTTACAAAGAAGCCTTCTTTCAGACCATCAATACTATCCTTACAGTTTTCCTTTGAATAAATAGTCTGAATAAGATATCTGCCTGTGCGGACAACGATAAATGAGAATTCACTCATATTTCTTATCTTGTATACACAACAGCTGAGAGTAATATCCTTGCCGATATTGTCAAGTGCATCAGAAAGAACAAATTCTTCCTTAAGGGTATCGGTACCAATCTGCATGATATTATTCTTTCTTGACGGCTTATAGTTATTTTCATTTTTATATACTGTCATGTCAAGCTGTATTTCATCTGACTTGCCATCAGCCTTTTCAGCAGTATTTTCAGCTGTTTCAGAAACGCCCTGTAAAAGTTTCTTTTCAAGTTCTTCCTTGATCTGTTTCTTGGTGAACGGACTGCCGTCTTCGTTGGTCTGCAGCTCAAGAATGGCCTGAATATTTTCTTCGACCGTCAGCGTTCTGAAAACACTGTTTTCCTGAGGAAGGTAGGTAATACCGATGCGGGCGCGTTTGTAGATGGGAAGGTGCTGAATCGACTCGCCGTTGAGGAGAATCT
>USJI01000201.1 GCA_900554975.1 uncultured Ruminococcus sp.
ATTATCATAGCCGAACCGAAAGTTCTTGTGGGATTTGCAGGACGACGTGTTATCGAAGGCACGATAAAACAGCGTCTGCCGGACGATTTCCAGCTTGCGGAATTTCTGCTTGAAAAGGGATTTGTTGATATGATAGTTGAACGCAGAAAGATGAGGAGCGTTCTGTCACACGTTATGAAGCTTCACGGCTATGAAAAGGAGGAAAACTGATATGAACACCAGAACAGCTTGGGAACGTCAGTGCCTTCTTCGTGAAAAGGACAGACCGACTATAAACGACTATATTCCTTTGATATTTGATGAATTCTATGAACTTCACGGCGACAGACACTATGGCGATGATGCGGCTCTTATGGGCGGTATTGCAAGAATAGACGGTATGCCTGTGACAGTTCTTGCGGAGGTCAAGGGAAGAGATCTTAATGAGAACAAGAAAACAAATTTTGCTATGCCGCATCCTGAGGGCTACCGGAAGGCTTTGAGACTTGCAAAACAGGCTGAGAAGTTCCACAGACCGGTTATCTGCTTTATTGATACTCCGGGAGCATTCTGCGGTATTGAAGCTGAGGAAAGAGGACAGGGCGAGGCTATCGCTAAAAATCTTATGGATTTTATGACACTCAGAACTCCTGTTACTTCTGTTGTACTCGGCGAAGGCGGAAGCGGCGGTGCTCTTGCACTTGGAATATGCGACAGACTGGCTATGCTGGAAAATGCACTTTACTCTGTAATTTCACCGAGAGGCTGTGCAAGCATACTCTGGAAAGACGCATCGAAAGAGCATGAGGCTTGTGAAATACTCAAGATAACAGCGGAAGATATGGTGAAATTCGGTATTGCAGAAGCTATTATTGAAGAGCCGAATGGCAGTGCACATTATGACTTGTATAAAATTGCCGAGAATATCAAGTCATTTTTGGTGGAAACGCTGAAAGAAAATTCTCAAAAAGATATTGACATTTTGTTAAAAGAACGATACACTAAGTTTAGAAAAATTGGTGAGTTCACAGAGTAGTGAACAGTAACAAAAGTTATATAGGTGAAACACACCTTTATATATAAAATAGACAATGGAGGTTTCAGTATGGTATTTGAAAAAGTAAAGAGCATTATAGCTGATCAGCTTGATGTAGAAGAAGAAAAGGTTGTTGCAGAGGCAAGCATTACAGAGGATCTCGGTGCTGATTCACTGGACATGGTAGATCTTGTTATGTCTATCGAAGAAGAATTTGATATTGAAGTTCCTGATGAAGCAGTTGAAAATATCAAGACTGTTGGCGACGTAGTAGCATACATCGAAAACAATCAGTAATATCATTTATGATAACACGAAATTAACGCACAGTTTTTCAGGCTGTGCGTTAATTTTTTATTTTTTTCTGATGAAAAGGGAAGGGATACCCGAAATGACGGGAACGACAAATGAAAATCCGAGGGAGATAAGCAGGGGAGTTTTTGCAAGTTTTACGGTTGAGAAGATTACTCCGAAAGCAGGTATGTACACCGCCGCCGCAATCGCCGCAACAGATACCAAAACGGCAAGGATAAGCTTTATGTTGGAAAAATAGTTTATGCTGAAAAGACCTTTGGTTTCGGATTTGCATTCAAAAACATGGATAAGCTGTGAAACGATAAGGGTGGTGAGTGCTCCTGTTCTTGCGGCATCAAGACTTGCTCCGGTACGCAGGAGGGTTGTGAAACAGCCGAGTGTGCAAAGTCCTATCATAATTCCCCTGAAAACGATCTTGAACATAAGTCCGCCCGAAAAGAAACTTTCGTCAGGTTTTCTCGGTCTGTGCTTCATTACGTCCTTTTCGCACGGCTCCATGCCCAGAGCTATAGCAGGAAGCCCATCGGTTACGAGGTTTACGAGGAGAAGCTGTGTAGGGAGGAGAACCATCGGGAAACCCATCAGGATACCGAGGAACATTGTTATGACTTCACCGATATTGCACGAGAGAAGATATCTTACAAATTTTCTTATGTTGGCATAGATTCCTCTGCCCTGTTCAACGGCTTTTACAAGCGTTGCAAAGTTATCGTCCAGCAGGATAACATCCGCCGCCTGTTTGGTGACGTCCGTTCCTGTAACGCCCATGGCGACGCCGACATTTGCTTCCTTTATTGCAGGTGCATCATTAACGCCGTCACCTGTCATGACAGCTATGTGGCCTTTTCTTTTGTACGCTTTTACAAGACGCAGCTTGTGCGACGGATTGACCCTTGCAAAAACTGTATACCTGTCAAGATTGCGGTCGAGCTCGCTGTCGGAGAGTTTGTCGAGTTCCGCTCCGGTAATAGCTTCTCCGCCACGAAGAATTCCTGCTTCTTTTGCAACAGCCGCCGCAGTTTCCTTGTGGTCGCCTGTTATCATGACAGTTTTTATATGCGCTTCACTGCATTTTCTTACCGCAGTTTTAGCCTCCTCCCTCGGAGGGTCCTGCATAGCGGCAAGCCCAAGAAAAACGAGTCCGCTTTCAGTATCATGTGACGATTGCAGGTCTTTTCTGGCAAGTGCGAGAACTCTCAGTGCCCTTTTTGAAAGAGAAGATATTTCTTCGGTTATGCGGTTTCTGAGGGCGGAATCAAGCGGTATGATGCCGTCAGATGTCATGATGAAACCACACTTTTTTAGCAGAATGTCAGGTGCTCCCTTTACAAATGCAGTATCTTCTCCGGACGGTTTGCGGCAGATGACGGTCATCATTTTGGTTTCGCTGTCAAACGGGATTTCTGATATTTTACGGTGGTGGTTTAAAGTTTCTTTTGTGACACCGCCCTTTGCGGCACTGATAAGCAGTGCGGTTTCTGTCGGGTCACCTGAAACTTCCCATTCGCCTTTTCCGAGGGAAGTTCCCCTGTTTCGGAAACTTACTTTACTATCCGATGTAATGGAAGCAGTTGAACATAAAACGGAACATTCCAGAAGTTCATACAGCGGCGGAACGGATTTCGGATTCGGTTTGCTGTCCCCGAGCCTTATTTCACCGTTTATTTTATATCCGTTGCCGAAAACGTCAAATTCTTTCATATCGGCAAAGATATGCTTTACAGTCATTTTATTTTCCGTTATAGTTCCTGTTTTGTCGGAGCATATGACAGATGCACAGCCAAGCGTTTCAACGCTGTGAAGTTTGTTTACCAGTGCCTTTTGTTTCAGCATACGGCTTACGGCAAGTGCAAGGGCGATAGTGACTGTTGCAGGAAGACCTTCCGGAATGGCG
>USJI01000202.1 GCA_900554975.1 uncultured Ruminococcus sp.
GCTCCTTCAGTTGACAGAAAAAAGGAATGGCAGGCTATCCGTTCAAAACCTTATTTTACTGACAAGCTTGTTCCGGAATCAGCCAAAGCACCAAGACAGGTAAAGGCGGAAGAAGGAATACTCGCCTATCTTTTCAAATTTCCTGACAAGATAAAATATACCCAAAGCCTTATAACTCCCGATTATTTTATAACTGAATTTTACAGACGTGTTTACGTTTATTACTGTGAACACGCATGGGACAACGAGAATTTCTCGGTTTCTTCTTTTGTCGGTGAATTTACTGACGAGGAAATGGGAAGAATAGTTGGAATAGAGGCTGAATACCGGGAAATTACAATAACTGAACACAATCTTAATGATTATATAAATATTCTGACAGATTATAAAAATAAACCGTCATCTGTTGAATCTGATGACGACCTTGTAAATATTATCAAAGCAAAAAGAAAGAAATCATAAATTCAGCAGAAATGCTGGGAAACGGAGCGTTTATATGTCTGAAAAAAAGAACACTGTCGATTCACTTCTCGAAAAAGGTAAAGCTACCGGTAAACTCACAACAAAGGAAATTACCGATGCTCTGGAAGAACTTGACTTCGATGTCAGCCAGATGGACACGTTTTATGACAACTGTGCAAGCTATAATATCGAAATTGTTGACGACTACACAACTGACACAGATCTGAAACTGGGTCTTGATTCCACCCTCGGAGATGACCTCGAAATGGCTCTTTCTACTGAAGGCATCGCTATTGACGACCCTGTCAAGATATATCTGAAAGAGATAGGACGTGTTCCGCTTCTTTCGGCTGAGGAGGAAATCGAACTCGCACAGAGAATGAAAAATGGTGATTCCTATGCTAAAAAGCGTCTGTCAGAGGCTAACCTCAGACTTGTTGTAAGTATTGCAAAAAAATATGTAGGACGTGGTATGCAGTTCCTCGACCTTATTCAGGAAGGAAACCTCGGTCTTATCAAGGCTGTTGAAAAGTTTGACTACACAAAGGGATTCAAATTCTCAACCTATGCGACATGGTGGATACGCCAGGCAATTACAAGAGCAATTGCTGACCAGGCAAGAACTATCAGAATTCCTGTTCACATGGTTGAAACGATAACAAAGGTTAAAAAGGTTTCAAGCCAGCTTCTTCACGAAAACGGTCATGACCCTTCTGCTGAAGAAATTGCAAAAAAACTTGATATGCCTGTTGAAAGAGTAAGGGAAATTATGCGTATTGCTCAGGACCCTGTTTCACTGGAAACTCCTATCGGCGAAGAAGAAGACAGCCACCTCGGTGATTTCATTCCGGATGATGAAGCTCCTGCACCTGCTGAAGCAGCTTCACTTATGCTTCTTAAAGAGCAGCTTAATGACGTTCTTTCAACTCTTACTGACAGAGAAGCAAAGGTTCTGAAACTTCGTTTCGGTCTTGAGGACGGACGCTCAAGAACTCTTGAGGAAGTCGGAAAAGAATTCGATGTGACACGTGAGAGAATCAGACAGATTGAAGCCAAGGCTCTCAGAAAGTTAAGACACCCAAGCAGAAGCAAAAAGGTCAAAGACTTCCTTGACTGACCTTTAAGCTTTACATAAAAAAGAAAGAGGACTTGTATTCAAGCCCTCTTTTCTTATACATATATTTAACCAATGGAGGTTATTATAAACTTACATCTTTTAGTACATCGGAACCACCTAAAAATAATTTATAACATTTTATGAACTTAAAACTTTTCTGGCGGAATCACTCCCCTTCGATTACGGTTTTTTGTTCCTTAAAATTATTTTCATAAGCATCACCAAACTAAATAATAAAAATATTGTTAAGAATTATTTAGTGCACGGGTACCACCTTTTCATTATATTATTTATCTTTGCTTTCTATGTAAAGACATTAAGTCATAAAAATGAGATTTACCTGCATCTCAAAGCTATGATAGATAAGTGAAACCATAACTGAATCACCGTCATACTGCTTAGTCTTACAGCTCAATGTTCTTCGTGAAAGCTCCGTCAGATTGTTTAATTCAATTTCATTTGGAATGCAGACGCTTTAAAGCCATCTCTAAATTCCCTCTTATTCATCTGAAACTACCGAAGAAGTATGAGCCACCAATTATGGCTTCTGACTGCTGTTCTTCTATTGATTCCATCGGCAGCAATACCTCCGTCCTGATTTAAATTTATCTCCGCAAAAGGATTTTCCGATTCCTTATCTTGCCTTGCGAAAATACCATCGAATGAAAGTCATCAAATAAATCTGCTTTAACTGAATGCATCTTATATTTGTGCATCTGATGCTGTCGCATCTTTTTGTGTATCTTTATTTGTTTTCCTTTCGTTGTATATATAATACCACAGTCTTTAGGAAATGTCAACAGAAAAATGATAAAAAAATGCACAAATTTATTTAAAATGTTCAAACAATATTACTATTGACTTTGAATCGTGAATGTAGTATAATTGAAGAGTTGGGGTTTGAAGCCCGATGTACAAAATATGATTGGAGAATTACAAATGCCCGATTTAAATGAATTTGAACCGGATCTTTTCACTCTTGAAGATGAAGACGGAAACGAACAGACTTTTGAGCTGGTTGACGTATATAAAGAAAATGACATTGTTTATTATGCATTGATTCCTCAGCAGTCTGACCCGAGTAATCTTGAAGAAGATGATTACTTCGTTATACTCAAAAAAGATGAAAATGATGAGGACGGATATCTTGTTTCCGTTGATGACGAAGAAGAGCTTGACAGAATCGCTGACATCTTTATGGAAAGAATTATGCACGATGATGAGTGCGGCTGTGAAGATGATGACTGTGACTGCTGCCACTAAAATTTGCTATTGATTTTTTAAAAGAAACGTGTTATAATAAACACAGAAAATAAATTCTGCCTTGTTCGTGTCAATATGGTTTTTATAATCCAACACTTTTTTAAAGGGAATCTGACTCTGAACTGAAGATTGCAGACCTCCCGCTTCGGCGGATGAAGGGAGCGTGAGACTTTCAGGAGGATACCCACCTGGCTTTTTAGCTTGGTTTTATGTGCCATATGACGGCAAGGCGGTTTTATTATTTTGCAGTTTTAAATTTTTTCGTCTTTTTTCAATTTTTTTCTTGACATTTCCAAAAAAGTGTGATATAATAATAAAGCTTTAGAAATGCGCCAGTAGCTCAGCTGGATAGAGTGACTGGCTACGAACCAGTAGGTCGGG
>USJI01000203.1 GCA_900554975.1 uncultured Ruminococcus sp.
TGGCACAACGGTTATTCTGACGGTTAATATTAAATGAAAACCTGTTTAAAAATGTAAAAAATAAAAATTGTTATTGACAATAAAAAAAATTGGTGCTATACTAAGCACATAAAATAGTTTTTTATGCGACGGAGCAGATTTATTTCTGCTCCGTTTTTGTTTTATGCGAAAGGTGGTTTTATTTATGGGATATCCAAGTGATATACTCAGTTCTAGGGCGGTTGTAAAACCGGGACTTTTTGCAGTCATTCCTGAGAACGGACTTGTAAACAATGTAATTCCTGTTGTGAAGGGTTGCCGTACCAGTATTCTGGCATCTCCTAAAATGGGAGCAGGATTTGTGGAATATGTAATTGAGGTTGAACCGTCCGGCGGAACGGTTTTACCAATTGCTTCCGAAAAAGGCGTGGAATGTTTTCTTTACTGTATAAGCGGAAATATCACTGCAAACGGAGTCAGACTTGAAAGCGGAGGTTTTGTCTATTCACCGCCGGACAGCGGAATGACATTTGAAAACTGCGGTACAGAAAAAGCAAAAATAATTTTTTATAAGCAAAAATATATTCCTTTCGGAGATAAAAAACCTTATCAGGTTACAGGAAATATAAATGAAACGGAATACAGAATATATGATGACATGGAAAATGTTTTTATAAAGGATTTTCTTCCGACTGATGATTTGTCGTTTGATATGAATATGCATATACTTGCATTCGCTCCGGGCGGTTGCCATCCTTTTGTGGAAACTCATGTTCAGGAGCATGGAGCGTATATTCTGACAGGCGAAGGTATGTATCTTATGGAGGATAAATGGATGCCGATAAAGAAAAATGATTTTATGTGGTTCGGCGCATTTGTTCAGCAGGGAGCATACGGCGTTGGCAGAGAAATGTTTTCGTATATCTATTCAAAAGACTGTAACAGAGATGCTGTGTTATAAAAGGAGAGTAAAAAGATGAAAATTGTTGTTATTGAACCGCTTGGAATACCTATGGAAAATCTGAAGGCAACTGCTGAAAAAATAATCGGCGAAAAAGCAAAGATAGTTTATTATGATACAAAAACCACTGATACAGCTGAGCTTTCAGAAAGAGGAAAGGATGCTGATATAATAGTAGTTTCAAATCTTCCGCTTAAAAGGGAAGTGCTTGAAAACTGTAAAAATCTGAAAATGATAAGTGTTGCATTTACCGGAGTTGACCATATTGCCATGGATTACTGCCGTGAAAAGGGAATTACTGTCAGCAACTGTGCAGGATACTCAACAGAATCAGTTGCCGAACTTGTTTTCGGAATGCTTATATCTCTTTACAGAAATATTATCAGGTGTGATGAAGCTGTAAGAAACGGAGGTACAAAAGACGGTCTGGTAGGATTTGAAATAAAGGGAAAGAAATTCGGAATTGTCGGCACAGGAGCAATTGGTCTGAAAACAGCTGAGATAGCAAAAGCATTCGGCTGTAAGGTTTATGCATACTCAAGAACGCAGAAGGAAATTGAAGGTATAACATATCTTCCTCTTGATGAACTTCTTTCGGAATGCGATATAATTTCTCTTCACGTCCCGCTGACTGAATCCACAAAAGGTCTTATAAATGCGGAAAAACTTGCACTTATGAAAAAAACAGCAGTACTGATAAATACTGCGAGAGGTCCTGTTGTTGATAGCAGTGCATTAGCTGAGGCTCTTGCAGACGGAAAAATTGCCGGTGCTTGTATTGACGTGTTTGAAAATGAACCTCCTGTTGCAAAGGAACATCCGCTTCTGAATGCACCGAATGTTATTGCAACTCCTCACATAGCCTTTGCTACGGCTGAGGCTATGGAGATACGGGCAGGAATGGTATTTGAAAATGTTACGGCATATCTTGACGGAAAACCGATAAATGTTATGTAGAAAGGAGAATTTCTGTGATAAAGGCTGATGCGAAAATTATTGAAAAAAATCTGCGCAGACTGAATGAGTTCAACAGTACTCCTGAATTCGGAACAACAAGAGTGTTGTTTACTGAAACTGAACTTGCAGGCAGGGAATTTGTCAAAGGCATAATGAAAGATAACGGACTGGAAGTAACAGAAGATGCGGCAGGAAATATTTTTGGAAAACTTGCAGGAACTGATCCTTCACTTGCTCCGGTGTGGACGGGGTCGCATATTGATACAGTTTTAAATGGCGGAATGTTTGACGGAATGGCTGGTGTTATAGGCGGTATTGAAGCTCTGCGTATTATCAAAGAAAGCGGAATCAGACCGAAACGTGATGTATACGTTATAGTCTATACGTCAGAAGAACCTACGAGGTTCGGACTCAGTTGCCTGGGAAGCCGTATAATGTCCGGCGATATGTCCCTTGAAGATACTAAGGGCGTTTTTGACAAAGAGGGAAAAAGTCTGTATCAGGTGCTGGAGAGTCTGGGTTATGACTTTTCGGAATTTTCCGGTATCAGAAGGGAAAAGGGTGATGTTTTTGCGGCAGTGGAAATGCATATTGAACAGGGGCCTCACCTTGAAAAGGACGGCAGACAGATAGGCATTGTAAAGGGCATATGTGCACCTTCAAACTATGATATAACAGTTACCGGTGTACAGAGCCATGCAGGCGGCACTTCAATGGCAGACAGGCATGATGCATTTATGGCGGCCTGCGAAATATCGCTTGTTCTTGAAAAGCTTGCAAGAGAGAATACTGCGAGCGAATATACAACCGCAACCGTCGGAAAAATACGGACAGTTCCGGGTTCTGTGAACGTTATTCCCGGTGTGTGTGAATTTTCAGTTGATATAAGGGATATAGATTATGACAGCAAGAAAATTCTTATGGAAAATCTTGTTTCATGCTTTCCTGAGATTGAAAAGGAGCGTGGAGTAAAAATTGATGTTAAAACGTATAACTGTGATATACCTGTAAGATGTGAAAAGAGCATTACAGATATCATTGAAAAATATTCTGAGGAGCTTGGGTATCCGTATGAATATCTCATAAGCGGACCATATCATGATTCTCTTTTTGTCGGACGGTTTGCACCGGTTGCCATGATTTTCGTTCCGAGCAGAAACGGTATAAGCCATAGTCCGGATGAATGGACAGATTTTGAAGATATAGCCGCCGGAACGGATATTCTTGCACATACTCTTGCTGAACTTGCTGATAAAATTTAACTGATATGGCACTTGAAGGACAGGCCGCGAAAGATCGGAAGAGCACA
>USJI01000204.1 GCA_900554975.1 uncultured Ruminococcus sp.
TACAGGCTGTATAGGAATGTCATTATTATCCGGAGCGTTTATAGGCTCATTTAATCTTGACAGCAAAGAGCTTTCCAACGAAATAGAATTTCCGCCAACCCACTGGGTAATGATGGGACTTCGTGACCGTGGCGGATTTTCAATAGATGATTTTTGGTTTACGATACACAGCGGTGATTATGACCAGAAAAAAGCCGCCAACATTGAGGAAATCAAAAACCGTGTAAGCGATTATGGTTTTGCAGGAATGACAGAGCATATCGCAAAAAAGGTTTCCTGGACATGGGGCGACGGAACATATTTTATAAATTACTATCTGCATAAAGGTCCGAAGAGTGCGTTGCGTTCGTTCCTCGGAAGCGATGTGTTCAAAATTTATTGTTCAATTTATCAGCTTATGATGCTGTTTTCAATACTGATATCATTCATCAAAGGTGCAGTTTCAAAACGTCAGACAAGGGAAATCTTTATGAGAATACTCATATGCGGAGTGTATTTCTTCTTCATCATCTGGGAGACACGTTCACGCTATCTTGTAAACTTCTCTCCTGTGTTCATACTGATTACGGCATCAGTTATAAGGGATATGTCAGCCAGGCTATTCAAAAGCCAGAGCCATACTGAAGCACAGAATGAAACTCTGAAACATATTGCATAAAAGTTTAAGGGGATGCCCTCTCGTGTCGGGCATCCCCTTTAATAATTTAAAAAGGGTACTTTTTAAGCACCCTTTATTTTTTATTAAAACTCTATTTCCGCAAAGACAATTTCCGGCGGATTGAAAACCCTGAGTTTTCCTATTCCTGCCGATACAACCATTACACTGTCATTTACCGTATACACTCCCTTGGAGTACTTCGGGAAGAATCTGCGTTCAGGAGAAAGCACACCACCCACAAACGGAAGTCTTACCGCTCCGCCGTGAACATGACCAGAAAATATCACGTCTGCTCCCCACTTCGCATATTCATCAGCAAAAAATGGATTGTGAGCCATGAGTATGGTAAAATTCTCAGTGCGTTCTCCTATCGACTGTGTGAGCTCGTCAGCCGTCACTTTTTCAAGACCGCTGAATCCGCCTCTTTCATTTCTATAAGCAGTGCTTTTAAGGTCTGCTCCGTAAATATCAATAATTCTTCCGTCCTTTTTAAATTCCACATGGGAATTTTCAAGCAGAACCGCTCCGCTCCTTTTCACCATTTCCCTGTATCTTTCCATGACCTCCTGCGGAAGGTCAAGTTCGTGATTGCCTATGGAACAGTAAACAGGGCATATCCTGCAAAGCCTTCTGAGGAGTATTTCTGTTTTGCCAAACTTTACTGTTGTTCTTGAAACTAAATCGCCTGTTATCAGAATAACATCCGGTGAGAGAGCCTTTACACGCTTTATAAGGGCACTCCATTCAGCAGGATATGTTTTGCGATGAACGTCCGAAATCTGCACTACGTTAAGTCTGCTGCGCCCTCCATGCGATATTTTATATCTTTTTGTCACAAGAAGATGATTTTCAATAAAGACATAGATGAGAAATATGGCGACAAGATAAAAAATCATAAACAGTATCTTCATACATCCTTATCCTTTTCTTCGTGACAGAACCATTCTTGCCGTTGAAATAATAGCTGAAAAGTTGCTCGAAAGCACAAATATTGTAATGAAAATTATACACGGAATATAGAACGGTATCTGCTTTACAGAAATAATACTCATCAGAAGCAAAATTCCCACATTCACAAACGTTGAAAAATGGTTGACTTTAAAATAAATATACCGTCTTGCATCAACAATTCTTATGATATAGCATACAACATAGCTTATAAATGTTGCGGCAATTGCCCCGTGTATACCGAAATGTTTTATCAGTACTGCATTGAGGGATACGTTCAGAATTGTCGTTATAAAGCTTGTCCAGAATGAATTTTTCGTGTGCTGTGCGGCAGTGTAGATACTGCTGAGGAAAAGGTTGAAGCACATCATCAGGACTGACATGACAAGAACAGGAGTGTAATTCACAGCCTCTCTGTACTCAGGGTGATTGTTGTAATTGAGCAGAATTGCGGAAATCGGTTTTACGAGAAGTATCAGAAATGCCGAGGCAATAAACATTACAGACTGATAAGCCGAGTAAACTTTCTGATAAAACTTTCCGATATCCTTTGAGCCGTATTCAGTTATTGCTGACATATTCCACGCCTGAAAGAAAACGGTTGAAACCATGGAAACAAGGTTCGGTATTTTTGATGCGGCTGTGTAGATTCCGGCGGCACTGTCACCTGTTGTTGCGGCAGGACCATGCATATATTTTATGAAGATTCTGTCGGAGAATCCGGTTATAATCCACATTATTGAGGTCGGTATCATTGGTACAGAGAACCTCAGCATGGTTTTCATAATGTCCCTGTCTGCGTATTTCGGAGAAAAATACCTTCCCACCCTTGCGGCAGCACAAAGGAAGATTGTCGAAGTAAGGTCAGATGCGATGACCGCAAGCAGGAATCCGGAGATTTCCATTTTGAATCCTGAAATAAAGATAATGTTGAAAATGAACAGAGTAAGCGTAGCGAGAATTCCGTCAAAGGCATAAAGTTTTACATAACCGATTGAACGCACAAACAGCGAACAGGTCTGACGGAAACTTGAAATGATGACATAGACCACAAGCCATGGCGTAAATCCTTTGACAAACGGTATAAACGACAGAAACGGCGACAGAAGAGCCATTATGAAAAGCCCAAGAACCTCAACCATGATAGCGGTTGAAAAAACCTGTCTGTTATCGTAATCCTTATCCAGACCGTATCTGATTATTGATTCTGACATGGAAAAGGTAAACACCGGAATCAGAAAGTTTGCCATTGTTTCGATAAGTTCCTTTGTACCGAGCATATCGGACGGCATATAGGTTGTATAAAGTCTTGTAAGGAACATCGCAAGAATTTTTGAACCGAATGACCCGATGGCGAAAACAATCGTGTTAAACGCCAGATTTTTGTATTTATTCATTTATCATTCTCCGTTTTTCAGCATTTCTTTTTTATTAAAACAAAAAATCCTAAGACCAAAGATCTTAGGATTGACTAACGCCAAGAATATTTCCCCAGCGAATTGGAGCGGATTACGAGGCTCGAACTCGCTACCTCCACCTTGGCAAGGTGGCGCTC
>USJI01000205.1 GCA_900554975.1 uncultured Ruminococcus sp.
TCTGTATGACGGAATGCTTAACCAGTTCAAGCTTCCGAGCTATTATAACAAGTATCTTGAAACGAAAGGCATACAATGCCGTGTGTTCAATCCGTTCAGACCTTTTCTTTCAACTGTCCAGAATAACCGTGACCACAGAAAAATACTTGTAATAGATGGTGTTACTGCTTTTAACGGCGGTGTAAACCTTGCTGATGAATATATCAATAAGAAGGAACGTTTCGGACACTGGAAAGATACAGCGGTAATGCTCAGAGGAGAAGCTGTCTGGAGTTTTACAATGATGTTCCTTCAGATGTGGGAATGGAAAACAAAGGATACCGGATATTTTGAAAAATATCGTGCTGACTGGTCTGCTGTTCCGGAAATTTACAGCAGCAAAGGGTTTATTATGCCTTATGGCGATACGCCTACAAACAATGAGGAAATAGGCAAATATGTCTATATGAACATAATAAATAATGCAAAAGATTATGTTTATATTACAACACCTTATCTTATCATTGATAATGAGCTTATCACTGCACTGGGATATGCGGCAAAAAGCGGAGTTGATGTTAAAATAATCGTTCCGCATATAGCTGATAAATGGTATGTAAATATACTCGGCTGGAATTATTACAAGGAACTTATAGCTCTCGGCGTCAGAATTTATGAATATATGCCGGGGTTTATCCATGCCAAAAACTTTGTTTCAGATGACGAAACAGCAGTTGTCGGAACTATAAATATGGATTACAGAAGTCTTTATCTGCATTTTGAGTGTGCAACATTTATGTACAGAACTCCTGCTGTTGCTGATGTAAAGCTTGATTTTCGTGACACACTTGCCAAATGCAGGGAGATAACTATGGAGGACTGTAAAAAGCGTCCGGTACTGAAACAGCTTGCAGGAGTTCTTCTGAGACTTTTTGCACCGCTTTTGTAGAAGCCTGTTTTAAGATATGAAAGGCTTCAGATTAATACTGAAAGGAATAATAAACAATGAGTGAATGTACACATGACTGTTCTTCATGCGGACAGAGCTGCGGAGAAAGAAAACCGCAGAGTATGCTTGAAAAGCCGCATGAAAAGAGCAGGATAAAAAAAGTTATCGGAATCGTAAGCGGAAAGGGCGGAGTCGGAAAATCTCTCGTTTCATCTGTTCTTGCGGTAAATATGAGAAGAAAAGGCTATAAAACAGCAGTTCTTGATGCAGATATAACAGGTCCTTCAATACCGAGAGCGTTTGGCATAAAGGGACGTGCCGAGGGTACGCAGGAGGGAATAATTCCGTCGGAGAGCAGGACAGGAATAGAAGTTATGTCCGTCAACCTTATGCTTGAAAATGATACAGATCCGGTTATATGGAGAGGTCCTGTAATTGCCGGAGTTGTAAAACAATTCTGGACGGATGTTATGTGGGGCGATGTTGACTATATGTTTGTTGATATGCCTCCGGGAACGGGTGATGTTCCACTGACTGTTTTTCAGTCGATACCTGTTGACGGAATTGTTGTTGTGACATCTCCGCAGGAGCTTGTTTCAATGATTGTTGAAAAGGCTGTCAAAATGGCAGAAATGATGAAGATACCTGTTATCGGAATTGTTGAAAACATGAGCTATGTGTTTTGTCCTGACTGCGGAAAAAAGATAAATATTTTCGGAGAAAGCAGACTTGATGAAACTGCTGAAAAATACGGACTTGAGATTCTCGGACGAATTCCGGTTGATCCGAAAACCGCATCAGTCTGTGACAAAGGCATGATTGAGGACTATGAGGGAAACTGGCTTGACCGTGCATCAGATATAATTGAAAAAATATAATAACCTGTTTTCACAAGTTATAAAAAATCGGGACGTTTCATCGTCCCGATTTTCTTTATTCATTGTAATCTCTGTCAAATACAATTACAGTATAGTAATTTCTTTCTTCCTTTTCAAGGCTTTCGTCAATCATCTGTTTTAATTCGTCGTCATCATATTTGCAGTCGTAGGGAACAACAAGATCAAAGATGAGATTTGTATGCGTTTCGCCATGAACAACTCTGAAATCATGTATGCTGAGCTGTGGGTCAATTTTAAAAATAATATTGCAGATAAGTTCTTTCATTTCATTTGTAATAGCATCATCAACAGCTATCGGATCCATGTGTATAGTCATAAGAATATTCAGATCATTGTGTATTTCTCTTTCTATCCTGTCAACTATATCATGAACTGCAACAAAATTTTCATCGCTTCTTACCTCGACATGACAGCTTCCTATCATATTCCCCGGGCCGTAATTATGTATTACAAGATCATGAACACCGATAATATTGTTATTTTTCAGAACATATTCCTTTATTTTGTTTACTATCTTTGGATCGGCAGGTTTTCCGAGAAGTTCATCTATTGTGTCCTTTACTATATCATATCCGGATTTCAAAATAAACATCGAAACGACAATACCCATTATTCCGTCCGCAGGGAGGTCTGTAAAAGGAGAGATAATGAGTGCAAGAACAGTTGCAGAAGTTGCAATCACATCGCTTTTGCTGTCCTTTGCGGTTGCTGTCAGAACACCGGAATTTATCTTTTTCCCCAGACCGTTGTTGAAAAAAGCCATCCATAATTTTACACAGATTGAAAAAACAAGTGTCAGCAATGCGGCAATACTGAATTTTATATCAGCCGGATATATTATTTTCAGAACAGAATTTTTCAGCAGTTCCGCACCGACAAGTATAACGATAACAGCAATGGTAAGTGTTGTCAGATATTCCATACGCCCATGCCCGAACGGATGGTCACGGTCGGCTGGCTTTGAAGCAAGCTTATATCCGAGAAGTGTTACCAGACAGCTGGCACAGTCTGAAAGATTGTTGAATGCATCGGATATAATTGAAATGGAATGCGAAAGAGTTCCCGCAGCGTATTTTATTGCAAACAAAATTATATTGCAGATTATTCCGGTAAAACTGCTGAGCATACCGTAATGTTTTCTTACAACGGGATTGTCAATATCATCATAGTTTTTTATGAATTTTTTTATAAGAAAGTTAACCATTTTTCACCTCGGAGAAAAATTATTTGCAAGAGCTGCCGGCTTTTTCAGAATTTCATCTGTCTTTTTGTACTGCGGATACATTTCGTAAAGTACTTTGTAAAAGT
>USJI01000206.1 GCA_900554975.1 uncultured Ruminococcus sp.
CAAGCAGATACTTGTAACAGACCTCTGGCATCAGTATTTCCCGTTTTTCCAGACAGAGCATGAAAAGCTTCAGGACTTTTCATCGCTCCTTTATTCGTGGAATACCGGAATGGGCACAAACTTCCTGTCAATAATGTCTTACTATGCGGCAAGTCCTCTGAATCTTCTTTCGGTATTTTTCCCTGTTGAGTATTCAAGGGACGCAATGACATTGTTCCTGACTATAAAAATCGGCTGTGCAGGACTGTTCTTTGCTGTATTTCTCAAACATATATTCAAAAGAAATGATATTTCAATAACAGCATTTTCTCTTTGCTATGCACTTTGCAGCTATATCATGGGTTATTACTGGAATCTTATATGGATAGATACAGTTGCACTTCTGCCACTGGTGGTAATGGGGACAATTCTTCTTGTAAAGGAAGGCAAATATAAAACATATGTTATATCCCTTGCACTTTCACTTATCTCAAACTACTATATAGGTCTTTTTACCTGTATTTTCACAGTGCTGGTATTTGCAGCTGCGGCTATAATCAACTGGCAGGGTGTAAAGAAAACCCTTGTCCGTCTGGGACAGATGATTGGCGCAACGGTTATCGGAATCGGAATCGGAGCATTTATGCTTCTCCCGGCATACTTTGCATTGCAGCTGACGAACAGTGCAAACAACGAATTTCCGACAGTTGTTCAGTTTTATGAAACATGGCTTAAAATGATATCCAATGTTATCGGATTCCATGAACCGACCACAAAGGAAGGTCTGCCGAATTTCTACTGCGGAATGTTCGGGGTAATACTGATTGGCGTTTTGCTGAGAAATACGAAAATAAAAATACGTGAAAAGATAATTACAATACTGTATCTGGCATTTATTATAGTAAGCTGTAATATGAATATACTTAACTATATCTGGCATGGATTCCATTTTACAAATATGATTCCTTACAGATTTTCATTCATTCTTTCATTTATTCTCGTTGCGGCAGGATACAGAGCATTTACAGCAATGGCAGACGATATGAAAATATACGATGTTATAGCCCTTTGTGCAATGACATTTATTATTGCGCTTATCGCTTACAGGGATCAGACGGAGAAGGCTCTGATATCAAGTATTGTTGTATGCTTTATATTTGTTGCTGTAATGTTTATTTACGAACGCAAGCTTATAAACCGGAACATTATGAATTATTTGGTGTTTGCGGTCTGCCTTGTTGAAATGGGTGTTAATGCCTATAATGGTGTAAATGCTGTAACTGTAACAACATACAGTATTTATCCTAAGAATAATGAGATAGTTCAGAGTCTTATAGATACAGCTGAACAGGACAGTAAAGATGATTTTTGCAGACTTGAAATGACATCAACATACACAATAAATGATCCGGCACTTTATGAATATAAGGGTGTTTCACAGTTTTCATCAAATGCAAATGTAAGCGTAACAAGATATCTTATGGGGCTCGGACTTCAGGCGTCAGAAGCAGGAAACAGATATTATTATACACAGTCCACACCGGTTGTGAATATGTTCCTTAATATTAAATATCTCATTTCCCACGATTCATATGCGGCTGATGAAACATATTTTGATACGGTAAGGGAGGAATCTCCGGCAACCCTTTACAAGAATAACGCTTATCTTCCGATAGCATTTACTGCTGAAGATTCTGTTATGGATTATCAGGGTGATTCTAAAAATCAGTTTGAAAATCAGAATGAGCTTTTCAGAAAAGCAACAGGTCTTGAAGGCGATGTATTTACACCGCTCAGCGTCAAGGATGTCGGACACAGAGGACTTAATGTAATAAAAAATTCTGACGGGGAATATACCTATCAGTACGCTCCGGAAGAAGACGGAAGCAGTGACTGCTATTTGAAATACAATTATACAGTTGAAAAGGACGGTCCGGTTTATGCTGTATTCATGTTTGACAATGCAACAAGCTATAATGTAAAGCAGAATGATACAACATTAAACAACTTCGGAAACTTCAAGTATAAGAATACATTTGCTGTCGGAACTTTCAAGGCAGGAGACGTTGTGACGCTTTATGCAAGTATGGAAAAGGATAAGAGCGGTTCCGGTACTATAAGGGTTTATCAGGCAAATGAGGAGCTTATCCGTCAGGGAGTTGAAAAACTTTCAGCAGGCGGAATTGATGTTACATCTTATGATGATACAGAAATCAAAGGAAATGTAACAGCTCAGAAGGACGGTATACTCTATACTTCCATTCCTTATGACGGTGGCTGGAAAGTATATATTGACGGCAAGGAAACTGAAACAGTTGCCCTTAAAGATGCTGTTACCTGTGTTCCTATAACTGCCGGTACTCATGAAGTAAGATTTGCTTACTGCCCTCCGGGATTTAAAGCCGGAGCAGCAGTTTCAGGAGCATCTGTTATCGTTTTTGCGGCAGTATGGTTTATTCAGGAAAAATATATGAAAAAGAAAAAAATAACTTCAGACGGAGCAGAGGAGAATAATGCGTAATCTAAAGGTTATGATGGCTTACAGGGGAACTAACTATCATGGATTTCAGCGTCAGGAAAATGCACTGACAGTTCAGGAAGTTGTTGAAGAAAAGGTTTCATCTGTATTGAATGAAAAGGTTATTATAAACGGGTGTTCAAGAACCGATACCGGAGTTCATGCGAATAATTACTGCTTTTCTGTTCTGACAGAAAGCAGAATACCTCCGCTTAATTTTGTCAGGGGAGTCAATGGCAGACTTCCTGACGATATTTCAATCCTTTCATGTGAAGAAGTTCCGGAGGATTTTCATGCAAGATTTTCGTGCAAAGCAAAAGAATACATTTATAAGATACATAACAGCGAAAGTAAGAATCCGTTTGAAACAGACCTTTCTTACCATTACAGACGCCCGCTTGATGCAGAGCTTATCAGAAAGGCAGCTGAAAAATTTGTCGGGACTCATGATTTCTGTGCATTTTCTTCCGATTGCAGTGATAAAAAAACCACAATAAGAACAATTTACTATTTTAATATTGAAATTGCTGGTGATTTGGTAAAAATCCTTGTAAAGGGCGATGGTTTTCTGTATAATATGATTAGGATAATGGTAGGGACGCTTCTTGCAGTAAACGAAAAGAAAATATCCGTT
>USJI01000207.1 GCA_900554975.1 uncultured Ruminococcus sp.
AAGACTATAAGGAAAATTCCGGAAACAGCAGTAAGACAAATATTGGAAACAAAAGCAATGGCGGCTGGGGACTTGTTCCGCTTTTTGCGGGAATTGTCGGTGGAGCAGTTATTATCGAAATTGTAATTTACTGTTTGAAACGTTCAAAGAAGAAAAAATAAAATTTATGGCCGCTTTTGAAATACAAAGCGGTCATTTAGTCATTTATATGTAATATGTCTGTAATTTTTGAATTTCAGATTTGTTTTGTAAGAAAATTTTGTTAAAGATGCACAATAAACAATGTGAAATATAGACAAATTTATGAATTGAAAAAGTTGCTGAGTCATGGTATAATTTATAAGTAATCAAAAAGTTACATTTTGGTGAAAATCTGGAATTTATAGTTAAATTATAGTTACAATTTTATTAAAAGAAAGAAGCTGATAAATGTGGTCAGAAAAATAAACAGGGTCATTTCATGTCTGATTGCAGTTGTTTTGGTATTTGGTACTTCAATAAATGTATTTGCTGCCAGCAGTTATAAAGACTGGACTCAGTGGGATTCACGCTGGGGAAGCAAGGCGCTTGGCTCATGCGGGGATACAATGGCTGAGATCGGCTGTGCAGTTACATCAATGGCTATACTTGCTGTGCATTCGGGATCTGTCAGCGAAAGTTCATTCAATCCGGGTACGCTCTGCGATTACCTGAGCAAAAACGGTGGTTTTGATAATGATGGTAATGTTTACTGGGGAGCTATAAGCGGTCTTGTACCGAGCTTTACATATCAGAAAAAAGCATATTTTTCTTCCAAAACAAAATCAGGAATTACAAGTGAACTTGCCGGATATATCAATCAGGGATATTATATTATAATGTCTGTTAAATATGACGGACACTGGCTTGCTGTTGATACAATAAAAAACGGTGAAGTTTATATGATTGACCCTGCACAGAATAAAACGGACAAGCTGTTTGACTATTATGATACAGACGGTATGCTTCAGGTCAGACTTTATAAGGGAAAGAATACACCGGCAAAGGTGACAACATCCGGTGGAAATTCAAGTACAACAAAGTATCTGACAGGTCATTATCAGACAACTGATTATCTGAACCTGAGAGAGTCATACAGCACATCTTCAAGTGTCCTGCTGACTATACCGAATGGTACAACAGTTGTTGTTACAAGAGTGTACAATGACGAATGGGGACAGGTTGAATATAAGAATAAGACAGGCTGGATTTATCTTGAATATACAAAGTATACAGAGGGTTCTTATACATACAAAACCGGAAATTATAAGGTAAATGCATCTACTGGTGTTTATATGCGTTCGGGAGTAGGCTCACAGAATTCATCTGTATGTATAATCCCATACAATGCAACGGTTAATGTAAGTTCTGTTACAGCAAACTGGGGTAAGGTTTCATATAACTCAAAAACAGGCTATGTATGCATGGAATATCTTGATTATGTCGGTGTAGCAGTTACAACAGCCGCAACTACAAAGGCTACTACCACTACAACAAAGGCAACAACGACTACAGTAAAAACAACTGCATCTACATCTAAAACAACAGCTAAAGTGACTACTACAACCGCTAAAACAACTGTTTCAAAGACAACAACCACAGTTTCCACAACAAAACTTACAACTAAAGCTACTACTACAACAAAAGCAACAACAACTTCAAAGCTTACAACAGTTACAACTGTAACAACAACAGCTAAACCACTCATTAAAGGTGATGTGGACAGAAATGGAAAATGCAATAAGAAAGATCTGATTCTGCTGAACAGATATCTTGCAAAGCCAACAGAGGATATTGATTTTCCAACAAGTTTTGTTATGGATGTAAACAATGATAAAATAATAGATGAACGTGATGCCGTTTATCTTTTCAAACTAATTAGTAAAGGAAAATAATTGAATGAACTGGACAGAAGTTAATATTTACACAGCCACAGATGGTATAGATATGCTTTGTGCATCTCTTATGGATATTGGAATAAAAGGTTTTGAGATAAAGGATTCAGAGGATTTTAACGAATTTCTGGAAAATAAAAATGGCAAGTGGGATTATATTGATGAGGATCTGATGAGCCTTAGCAACTGTGAAACCTGTATTACTGTTTATCTTCCGGAGAATTCACAGGGAGCAGAAATGCTTGTTGCTTTGAAATCACTTTTAAGACAGTTAAAAAGTATAGACGTCAATAATGTTTACGGCAGACTTGAACTTGAAATGAAGAATGTCAGGGAAGAAGACTGGGCGAATAACTGGAAACAGTATTTCAAGCCTTTGAAAGTCGGAAACAAGTTGCTTGTAAAACCATCATGGGAAAATTATGATGCAGATGATGAAAGAATAATTCTTGAAATTGATCCTGCATCAAGTTTCGGAACAGGTCAGCATAATACAACAAAGCTTTGTCTGGAACTTCTGGAAGAGTCTGTAAAGGGTGGAGATAAGGTTCTGGATCTTGGCTGTGGAAGCGGAATACTTTCAATAGGTGCGATGCTTCTTGGTGCAGGAAGCGCTGTCGCAGTTGATATTGAAGAGAATGCAGTTGCGGCGGCAGCTGAAAATTCGGAGAAGAATAATATTTCATCTGATGTATACACAGTTTATCGTGGTGATGTCATTTCAGATGCAGAACTGTCTGACAAAATAGGCGAGGAATATGACCTGATAACTGCCAATATTGTTGCTGATGTTCTTATTGCTATGAGAGAAATTTTCAGAAAGAAAATAAAAGATGGTGGAATTCTTATAATTTCCGGTATTATTGATGAGCGTAAGGATGAAGTGGTTGATGCTGTTGTCAGTGCAGGATTTAAGGTATTGAAATCTGCCGAAGGCGAAGGTTGGGCGGCAGTTAAACTTATGGCAATATAAATAAAAAGTGCAGGTTTTAACACCTGCTTTTTTATTTGCTTATTTGATTTCAGAGTGATATAATAAAGAAAGAAATTTAGTATTGATAAGGAGAGATACTATATGAAATTAGCTATTTTTGATCTTGACGGAACACTCATTGATTCACTGGCGGATATTGCCGAGGCAACCAATTATGCAATGCGTGAACTCGGTCTGCCGGAGCATCATCTTTCAAAATTCAATTATTTTGTTGGCGATGG
>USJI01000208.1 GCA_900554975.1 uncultured Ruminococcus sp.
TCTGAAAGTAAGCTGTGCGGTCTCGCCCAGCTCCTTTACAGCAGCTTCGGGGTCGAAATCCTCCTCGCCTTCCTTCCAGGGGAAGCGGACGATTATACGGTCATTGTTGTAATCAACATAAGCCTCGTAATCAGTGATGCTCAGGTTGATCATACGCTGGACAAGAACTTCCTTAGCGGCGTCCAGCTGTTCATCGGTGGCGTCAAATCCTTCGGGGGGAGTGAACGTAACATCTACGCCGCCCTTGATATCAATACCGAAGCGTATGTCGTCAACGCCCTTGATGTAAACTGTTTCGTTATCGCCGTAAAAACTGCTGAAGCCGAATATAACGGATAGCGTGAACGCCGCTATCAGCAGGAATACAACGAAAAATACAGGCTTGCTAACCCTTTTCACCTTTTTGACCATTCCTTTCCTGATGCCGCAGAATCATTGATAATGCTTGTGGGCACCGTATATACAGCCGAAATTGCATACGACCGCAATTATCGTTTTATTATAACATTTTTTTGTATATATGTCAATACCTTAAAATCCAAGTTTTCATTGATTTTTGCAAAAAAACGGATTTAAGAAAAATGCTTGTCTGTATGAAAATGGTTTTAAACCAAAACATTTCCGATAATAATAAGAACAACTGCTCATATAATATTACTGCAAACCCCATAAGACGCAAACGCAAAGCGCACGGCGTCGGAAATATAACAAATAAAAAGGAGCAATCAATTATGAAAAACGATAACCTTACAGCACAGGGCAGAGAGACCCTCGAAAGATTCAAGATGGAAGCAGCTAATGAAGTCGGCGTTAACCTGAGAAATGGTTACAACGGCGACCTTTCCGCAAGAGAAGCAGGTTCCATCGGCGGTATGATGGTCAAGAAGATGATCGAGGGTTACAAGCAGGGTCTTAACGGCTAAGCTTTCCTGAAAATATAAGAAAAAGGGATGTATCATGCGGTACATCCCTTTTATTATTTGTTGTAAAATTTGTTTTATGTCTCTTCCGATGAAGCCACGCCGTCAGCAAAGGCGTAATTTGATTTGCCGCTCTTTTTGATCTTGTACATAGCTGTATCGGCAGATTCAAGCAGCTCTGTGGGATTGGAGCCGTTTTCACGGAAGAACGCAATGCCTATACTACAGTGGATATTGAGTTGCAGTCCTGTGGACTCGGATTTAAAGCCTGCGTTGAGTGTTTTTATCATGTCATCTGCCGCCTTGCCTGCATCGCCGATGAGCTTCAGGTTTGTAAGACACATTACAAATTCATCACCGCCAAGACGGCCGCCGAAACCTCTGTCACTGGTCAGTTCCTTGATGGATTCTGCAACAAATTTGAGTACATCGTCACCGCACTTGTGCCCATACTCATCGTTGAAATGCTTGAAATCGTCCAGGTCGATGAACATAAGAGCGTCCAGCGATCTTCTGGATTCTGACTGACGCATTTCCTCGTCAAGACTGCGCAGGAAGCTTGCACGGTTGAAAAGCTGGGTGAGAGCATCATAATTTGCCTTCTGCATAAGATTGATCGTGCTCTTCTTTTCACGGTCGATATCGGCTATCATTCCGATTATTTTTGAGGGAGTTCCGCTCTGATCCTTAAACTTTCGTCCCTGTATCCTGAACCAGCTAAAATCGCCATAGATGTTTTTCAGGCGGTATTCGCCCTCCCATTTTTCACCCTCATAAATAAGTATCTTTTCAACATCGTCATTAAAGCGCTTGATGTCGTCCTTATGCACCTTCATTTTATAAAGAAAGCTGTTTGAAATGCTGTCTGTCTGGGCTCTGAAACTGAATTTCTGATTGAAATTGTTTGATACATATACGGTACAGGCTTTGAGGTTTATCTCAAAAACCACATTATCCATCATGGAAACGACGGTTTTGTAACGCTGCTCGCTTTCGTAAATGCTGTCAAACATGGTGTTGAAGGCAGAACCGATCTCGCCGAACTCGTCGTTGGTATTAAGCTCCAGCCTTATTGTTGTGTCGCCTTTATTTTTCTGGTTTATTACACGGATTATCTTGCTCAGAGGTTCGGTGTATGTGATACAGATAAGTATTGCAAGTGCCGAGGTCGTGATACAGAATATGACTACGGCAAATTTTGCTGATTTGAAATCTGCTGAGATATTACCGGAAGCAAGAACATTATCGTAATAGCTTACAACGCTCCAACCCGCCTCGGGAATAGATGTGCCGATAACTGTTTTGCCGTCATATTCGGCGGACAGTGTCTGTGTAACGGAGCTTGTGGTGTAAAAGGGGATAGCATCGGTGATGTTATCGCCTATCTTACGGTATTCAGCAACAGTTGTGAGAGATTTTGGATAGCTTACACTTGAGGAAATGTATTTTCCTGCGGAATCCACCAGAAGCACTGAGGCATAGTTGCTGTAGCCTGTAAGTGACATGGACTTGCATATCTGAGTAAGGTCAATTCTTTCAACAACAAGTCCTATCTGATTGCTCACGCCCGAATAAACACGCTTTACAACGTAAAATGAGCAGGTGTCGCTGTCAGTGGGACCGTATATATGAGAGATGCCGTTGTTGCTGTCTGCTGCGGCGTCAAGCTCCTTGTACCTGTCGCAGTAGGAGCCGATGTCATTGATATTATATGCGGCAAGAACAGTTCCGCTGGTGCTGGTGATGAACATATCCGTAATAAGGTGATTGCGCTTTACTGTGTTGCGTATAGAGTCATTGATCTGCCTGTAATAATCATCATCCAGAGTAAGCTCAGCTCTTTCAATGTATTTTTTCAGATAGTCGCTTGATGCAAATTCCTTTTCGTTAAAGGAAAGATTATGTATAACATCAGCGATATAATCGGCTTTTGTCTCGTTAATGTTTTTTAGAGCCTGCACCTGGGACGCCGATACCTGATCCATAGATATTTTGGAAAGATATACATAAAGGAATATAAGCGGTATCAGAATGATTATCAGGAACAGACTTATCATTTTAAGACGGATCTTCAACAGTTTCCCCTCCATATCCACCGTAGGATATATATATATAATGTATCAGGTTATGAATAATTTCTTTAGTAACAAAATCAGATGTAAATCAGATGTAAAATTGTATATCCATAATTTTATC
>USJI01000209.1 GCA_900554975.1 uncultured Ruminococcus sp.
ATAACTTTTTTCTCCGGTCCGGCGGCTTGTCAGACCGGAGAAATTATGTGAAAAAGGAGAACCTGATGATATTATTGTCAGCACAGAATATTTCTAAAACATATATGGAACGTAAAGTTCTTGATAATGTATCTTTTTTTCTGAATGAGGGAGATAAGGTCGGCATTATCGGTATAAACGGTACGGGAAAATCAACCCTTCTGAGGATACTTGCAGGTGCAGATGAGCCGGACAGCGGAAATGTTATCCGTACAAACGGTGTGAGAATTTCTTACCTTCCGCAGATACCTGAGTTTGAGGAGAGCGGAAGTGTTCTTGAACAGGTCATGCTTCATCTTCCGGCTGATTTAAAGGAATCGAAAGAATTTGAGGCTAAATCCATTCTCGGAAAATTCGGCATTACTGATTATTCCAGAGACATCGGTACGCTTTCAGGCGGAGAAAGACGACGTGCAGGAATTGCCTCTGCACTGATACAGCCGAGCGATGTTCTGCTCATTGATGAACCGACAAACCATATTGATAATGAAACAGTAAGTCTGCTTGAAGAACAGCTGAAAAAATACCGTGGTGCTATTGTTATGGTAACACATGACAGATATTTTCTGAATAGTATTACACGCAAGATAGTTGAGGTTGACAGGGGTCAGCTTTTTGAATACAACGGGAATTACGGATTTTATCTTGAACAGAAAGCTCAGCGTGAAGCAGATGCCGAAGCAAAGGAACGTAAAAACCGTACACTTTACCGCAGGGAATATGAATGGATAAAAAGGGGAGCAAGAGCAAGGGGAACGAAGTCAAAGGACAGAATTGAGAGATTTCATGAACTGGAAAACAGGGAAAAACCCGTCGAAACTGAAAAACTTCAAATGCAGTCGGTTTCATCAAGACTTGGCAAAAAGACAATTGAAATTGAAAATATATCAAAGTCAGTAAATGGCAGAAAGCTTATCTCTGATTTTTCATGCATACTTCCGAGAAACGCCCGTATAGGAATTGTGGGACATAACGGTGCAGGAAAGACAACCCTTATCAGAATGCTTACGGGTGAACTTGCTCCTGACAGCGGAAATATAATAGTCGGGGATACTGTAAATACCGGTTATTTTTCGCAGGAATGTGAGAATATGGACGTGAGTCAGCGTGTGATAGAGTATATAAGGGAAACGGCTGACCATATCCAGACTCCTGACGGAACAGTCACAGCGGCACAGATGCTTGAAAGGTTTCTTTTTACTCCTGAACTTCAGTGGAACAGAATAGAAAAATTATCTGGCGGAGAGAGAAAAAGGCTTTACCTTCTTAAAGTGCTTATGACGGCCCCGAACATACTTCTGCTTGATGAGCCTACAAACGACCTTGATATTGCCACACTTACAATTCTTGAGGATTATCTCAGCAATTTCAGCGGAGCAGTAATAGCAATATCTCATGACAGATATTTTCTTGACAAAATGGCAGATGAAATATGGGAACTTGATGGAAAAGGAACGGTAAACAGGTATAACGGCAATTACAGCGATTATCTTGAAAAAATACAGCAAAATGTAAATATGGCAGAAAAGCCGAAAAAGCAGACTGAAAAGAAAGAACGCACATTTAACGGCAAAAGAAAGCTTAAATTTTCTTTTAAGGAACAGCGTGAGTTTGAAACAATAGATAATGACATTGCAGAACTGGAACAGCAGATAGCGGATACTGAAAATGAAATTTCAAGGTGTTCATCTGATTATGTAAAGCTTCAGGAACTTTCTGACAAAAAAGAAGTCCTTGAAAATCAGCTTGCCGAAAAAATGGACAGGTGGGTTTATTTAAATGACCTTGCTGAAAGAATTGCAGGCGGTGAAGAAATCTGATGTTGACAAGTGGCGGAATATGTGATACCATATTATGCGGATTTTGTATTTTAAAAGGAAGGCGTAAATTTTGAGAAATAATACAAAGGGTGCATTACTCACTACCGGAGGCGGTATATGCTGGGGGCTTTCCGGTTCAATGGGGGAATACCTTTTTTCCCGTGAGGGTATGGATTCACGATGGCTTGTTCCGATAAGGCTCGGAATTGCTGGACTTATGCTGTTTGTCTGGTGTCTTGCAAAAGAAAGGAAAGGACTTTTTTGTATAATAAAAAACAGAAGAAGTTTTATACTTCTTTTCGTGTATGGTGTTCTGGGTGTGTCGCTGAGTCAGTTTACATATTTTCTGACAATACAGCTTTCATCAGCGGAGGTCGGAACAATACTTCAGGATCTGTCACCTGTATTCATACTTATGTGTACATCTGTTATGCGGAAAAGCCGTCCGAAACTGTATGAGGTGGTATGCATACTTCTTGCATTTGTCGGTGTGGGACTTATTGTTACCCATGGCAATTTCAGTAATCTTGCCGTATCCCCGAAGGCACTTTCAGCAGGGATTTTATGTGCGGTATGCGTAACGGTATACAATATGCTTACAAAACCTCTTACCAAGGATTACAGCGTTACTGTTTTGCAGGCATGGTCTTTTCTGATGGGAAGTCTTTTGCTTGAGCTTATGCTTCGCTCATGGACAATAAAATATTCACCAAGCCTTATCGGCTGTTTCGGAATACTGTTTGTTGTGGCTGTCGGAAATCTTATGGCATTTACCTTTTACATAAAGGGAGTAAGTTATATCGGACCTTCAAAGGGAATTCTGTATGGTTTTGCAGAGCCTGTTACTGCCGCACTTGTTTCCGTATTCGTTTTCAGGAACGGATTCAGCCTGTGGGATTTTACAGGATTTATATGCATTTTTGTAATGCTTGTACTGATTTCAGTAAACGGCAGAAAAAATGAACAGAATATATGAAAATGAAAGGTGAACAACAATGAATGACTGTGATACTTGTGCCTATTGCTCTTATGACGAGGAATATGACTGCTACACCTGTGAGATGAATCTTGATGAAGATGAGTATGCAAGATTTGTGCAGGGGCATTATAAAAAATGTCCGTATTACCGTGATGGTGATGAATATAAAATTGCAAGGAAACAATAATATATAAAAAGCCACTCACAGACGAGTGGTTTTATTTTATATGGAAGGGATTAGAAATCTGATTCCTGATTTTGGGTTTG